>JAGQHH010000185.1 GCA_020431945.1 Cyanobacteria bacterium HKST-UBA02
TGTTGAACAGGCAGAAACCCATGGCCTTGTCTTTGAGAGCGTGATGGCCGGGAGGTCTTACAGCCACGAAACTGCTGTCCGAGCCGCTTTCCTCCAGGGCGTCGATGGCTACCATGGCGGCCCCGGCTGCGAGCTTGGAGATCTCATAGGTTCGAGGGCTCATGAAGGTCTCGTGATCCAGGGCGACCAGAGTCTGTCCCTTTTCGGCTACCCGGGCTTTGCGAGAAAGCTCCTCTATATAGCCGGGCTCATGAATGCGAGCGATGTCCTCCTCGCTTGCCTGGCGAGGCTCGAGCTCCTGGAAGCCCAGCTTCTCTCGCTCTCCCGTGAGAACGCGGTCGATGGCTGCCAGACGTGCCGGGGTCTCAGGGTGCATGTCGGGGGTGAGATGGTCCTGGAATCTGGGATCGCGAACTAATTTCAATCTGGACATCGAAAGGGCTCTCCGGCGGAGCTGGGGGATACTTCGGAAAAGGTATTCTACAGGGAAGTTTCTTCAAACTCTATAGAAACCAAAATACTATAAGAAAGAGTAGAAAGTTGACAAAGAGAGAAAGAGGGCAACTCTGGACATGGAAATGTCCTGTTGCCCCTTTCTCAGAATCTAGAGCCCGGCGGCTTCGTCAGGGAAGCTTGACCGGATTGAAAATGTCGTTGAACAGGGCGTAGAACATCAACGCCATGAGCAGGGCGAAAGTCAGCCTGTAGAGCCGCTCTTTGAAGACGGGGCTGACAGGCTTGCCCATGATGCCTTCCACTGCGAAGAAGACCACATGGCCTCCGTCGAGGAGCGGCAGGGGCAGGACGTTCATGATCGCCAGGTTGATGTTGAGCATGGCCAGAAGCCAGATGAAGGCGAACATGCCTTGCTCGAACATCTGGGCGCCGATCTGGACGATGCCGACGACGCCGTGGACGTCGGTGGCACCCTCAGGCAGTCCCTGGGGCTTCTCCACCAGTCCTACCATCATGCCGATGCCCTTGACCATGGCCACCGTCTGGGTGCCCGTGGTCTTGATACCGTCGACGATGGCGGTGCCGAGAGGCTGCTTCTCGTAGACGATGTTCACCTGCGGGTTGAGAGCGATGCCGATGCGACCGTCCGGTCCGGGTGTGACATGGATTTCGCTCTGCTTGCCGGAGCGGTCCACGACGAACACGACTTCCTGACCCGGGTGCGACTTGATCACGTTGATCGCGTCTTGCGGGGTGGTCACCGAGACACCATCGATGGAGACGATCCGGTCTCCGGTCTGGAGTCCGGCGTCCCGGGCGATGGTCACCTGCGGGCTCAGCTCACCGATGGCGGTGAACTGGATGTCTCCGGCGGTCGGTCTGCCGATGAAGGCGAAAAGCGAGGCGATCATGACGAATGCCAGAAGCATGTTCATGGTGACGCCGGCCAGTGCCACGGCAATCTTCTGCCAGACCGGAAACTGTCTTGCAGGCGCCTCGAGCTCGGCCTTGTCCTTGCCCAGGGCCGACTCGTCGGTCAGCTCGGGAATTTTGACATAGCCGCCCAGGAGGATGGGGCTGATGCGAAACTCGGTTTCCCACCAGGTGCCCAGAACCCAGGACCACTCACGCTTGCCGAAACCGATGGAGAACACGGGGGTCTTGAACCCGAAGGCACGAGCGACCAGCCAGTGACCGAGCTCGTGGATGAGAATCAAGAACGCAAAGCCGAAGATCATGGCTGCAATCCCGATGGGATTGCCAGCCATAACAGTAGCGAGTTGTGAAAACATCGTTTTTATCCTTGGTTATTTAGAAATCGGGGAGGGCTCCAACAAAGAGCCCTCCCCGGGTTTCGAAGTTCGAGAACCGACTTACTCGGCTGCCGCGTCGTCGCCGCAGTCATCGCCCTTGTCGCAGGGCTTGATTGCGCACTTCGACTCGTCACGGAGCTGCTTGAACTCCGGACCGAGGATCGTTTCCTTCTGGCGAAGGATACGAGCAATCTTGCGGATGCACTCGGCGTCGGCTTCGAGGATCTTCTTGGTCTCCTCGTAGCACTCGCGGACGATCTTCATCCACTCCTGATCGATGGCGTTAGCCAGCTCAGGACCGTAGTTGTTGTGACCGGCGAGCTCGCGACCGAGGAACGGATTGGGACCGCCCTCGCCGACCGAGATCGGACCCAGGGACGACATGCCGAACTCGGTGACCATGCGGTAGGCCCAGCGCTGAGCTTGCTTGAAGTCATTGCTGGCGCCGGTGTCGATGGTGTCCAGGAAGATCTCCTGGGCAGCGCGACCACCCATGGCCATCATGATCCGGGCACGGAGCTGCTTGTCGGTGTAGTTGTACCGGTCGCCCATGGGCAGCGCCTGGGTGTAGCCCAGAGCACGAGCCCGAGGAACGATGGTGATCTTGGTGACCGGGTCGCCGCCCTGCTTGCGCTCGAACATCACCTGGGAGATCCAGGCGTGACCGAGCTCGTGGTAGGCGGTGTTGTCCATGTCCTCATCGGACATGCGCTTGGCCGCCTTTTCCTTGGCAGGACCCATCTGGACGCGGTCGATGCCCTCGTCCATGTCGGCCATGCTGATCAGGCGCGGAACCTGAGCGCCGATCTCCTTCTCGGAGAGCTTGCCTTCGTTGCGGAGACGGTTGATCTCCTTTTCGATGCGGCGAGCTGCCACCAGAGCCGCCTGGTCCGTGACGCCTTCCAGCTGCGCGCCGGAGAACCCGGGCGTGTTGGCGGCGATCACTTCGAGGTTGACTTCGGGGGCGAGCTTCTTGTTGCGCGAGTGGATCTTGAGGATCTGCTCACGGCCGTGCTTGTCCGGAGCGTCGACCAGCACTTGCAAGTCGAAGCGGCCGGGGCGCACCAGAGCCGGATCGAGGACGTCGGGCCGGTTGGTGGCAGCCATCAGGACGATGGAGTCGTTGGCCACGAAGCCGTCCATCTCGACCAGAAGCTGGT
>JAGQHH010000186.1 GCA_020431945.1 Cyanobacteria bacterium HKST-UBA02
AAGAACATCGTGATGGTACCGAGGGGCCGGTTCGCACCTTACTAAACAGCATCACGGTCCAGATCGCTCCGGGGAAAGGTGCAAAGAAAACCAAATGAAAACAATCTGGTAGGCAAAGCGTGATGCCGAATCGGGCCTTTTCTGCTCCTTTCGTTGGAAATCCACCAACGATTTCTTGTTGCCTGTCGGCTGTAGTCGCCACTGAGGTGTTTGAATTAGACGAAAACGGTAATCTGAGCGGGTATGAGAAGGTCGGCCCAAAGGTCGCCTCCCTGTCTGTCCGGGTGGACCCGAACGATCCCGAGGCGGGATCGTATGGAGTCTCAGGTGTTGAGATGTGGCGTATCGAGAATCGCACCCACATCGTTGAGGTGTTGTTCGATAGCACTGAATAGCCCGGGTGAATAGCTCCAATTCTTGTACCGCTTGTTCCAGCGGCCACCGAATCGACGAGCCATCCCCCTGATAACCGGGTTGGTTTCATCGTCCCAACCCGCCCATACCGTCACGCCCCAGTCGTGCTTTCTCAGCCGAACAGGGACGGATTTCAACAGATACCGGATTTCCTTGTATGTCTTAGCCGTAGCGCTCAAGCGAGACAAAAGCTTTTCCTCCGCGAGTTTTTTGGCTGCGTTAGCAAGTTCTTCCGTTTTCGCGTAGTTGATCCATCGGCGGTTATAGGCGTTGTCCAGAACCTCGCTTTGGAGTGCAGACCACGACCATTCCTCTTCACGAGATGGATCGATATCAATCTCCATTGAAGACTGATCGGCAGACTGAAGTTTTTCGGCTTTGCGGGCATCGACAAAGTGAGTGACAGCGATTTCGACGAAAATGACTCCATCGTCGGTACCGATGGTTATGTCAGGGACAACGAGCCCAAGCGGCGTGCGTGAAGGGAGTTCGAGGGTCGTTTTCGAAATTTTCTGGTATTGAGGCTCGATGCTGATCGCAGCACGCTCGTTGGACCCGTTGCCATCACTGACTTCGCCGGTAATCTCGAAACCTGGAATCAGGATTTGGGGTGCCGAAGCCACGATCTGTTTGGCCGCCAAGTGCAGTGCCGTTTCTGTCCCGCCTTCGCACTCAGCTCCGCTTTCATGTGCAAAGTGCCATGAGCGGATTTCGCCCTGTCTGGCAATCAACACCTCGCCACATGCCGGGCAAGCACAGTTACATGCTTTGCCCCTTTCGACATCTCGTACCGAGACGACGAGTCCTGCTTGGTCGATGGCAAAGGTTTGCAGTAATTTTGTATCGTTCATGTCGTGATCTCCTTGCAAGTCTTCCGGAAAGGTTGTGGGGATAAAGTGGGAGATCAGCGTGCCGTGTGAAAGGGACTAGACCGGTTTGTGACCGGTCATGAATTGCCAAATCAATATGAAAATCAATAGTATGCAGAGCGATTTGCTCGAAGTTGTTTCGCTGGTTGGCGAGGAGTTGGGCCGATGGGAAGAACGAAAACAGCGGCATTTGCAGTTGCTGGAAGCCTTGCTTGGCCTTACCCAGAAGGCCCCTTCACAAGCTGAGGAAGGATTCACCACACAGGAATTGCGCGACGAGGTCTCTCGCATCATCAATAAGCCATGGGGTAATGATGAAAATCAGGCCAAGGTTGTCTCACAACACTGGAGTAAGTTGGAGGCCGTCTGGGATAAAAAGCGTGAGGGGCTTCGGCAACGAGCGGCTGCTCAG
This sequence comes from Cyanobacteria bacterium HKST-UBA02, assembly GCA_020431945.1. The sequence goes on from JAGQHH010000186.1 coordinate 1,696, forward strand.
AACTTGGCTGGCTTTCCGGTCCTTCGGAAGACGACTGGCGGGGGAGGGGGGTTACCGTCCAGATACGCATTCATCGTTCAGGCGTTTGAAGATGATGACCTGGCAGAAAGTCACCCGCCTCCCGAGGAATCGGGTTCTGTTCAGTATTTCCTCGATGATCTCGAACCGGGCAACTGGCTGGTGAGTGCTTTCGCAAACCAAGTGGAATTGGCCGGTTGGAGAAAGTGGGCCTTCATAGGCTTGCTGTTTGCCGCTCTGCTGGCAGTGCTTATTTTCGGATTGGCAGCATTTTTCTCTCTGAGTCATGTCCCGCAAACGGGGCCGGTGGTTGCGCTCGTCCTTTCCGTCGCTGCATTGTCAGCTTTGGTCTGGCACGGGGTGAAGCCTTTCGTTGAAATCCTGGATTTCAAGACAGCCATAGCTCCGGGATGGCTCCAGAATGCGGGGTCAGCGGAAGACAGACTATTAGTCTTCGAACGTCGGATGCCCGATGCGCCAAACAGTATTCGGATTGTTCGATATTCCGCTACCTGCCCACTCTGCGGAGGGCGTGTCAGACTCACCGATGGACGAAAGCAGTTTCCTCGGAGAATCATTGGTCGTTGTGATGCGTCTCCAAGAGAGCACGTTTTCAGCTTCGATCATCATTGCCGGACTGGTTATCGACTGCTGGGTTGAACGCTATTCGATCCGCAAAGGCGCTTTGCGAAATTCGCACTCGTTGACTGCGATAATGCCGCAGCCGGGGTTTGCGGTAGCTAACCAGGAAAATACTTTCTCGGAATGTGCTGGAGCGCAAACACGTTAAGCAAATTTGATGCGCGTGGGGGTGACTGAACCGCACAAATGCTTTGTCACCAGTGACACCCATGAGGCCATCAGTGGCAGCATTGATGCCAAATATTTCGTGAAGGAAAGTGGCATCAGCCAATTTTCGTAGGTGGGCACCTTATATTGGTTATAACTTTATAATATATATAATAGTTACAATAGTTATAACAGGGTGCACGTCGGATCGTTTTGGTTGCGTTATGCAAAACTGGTTTTTTTGATCGAACTGTCTACCCCCAATAAAAACCTCCAAAAGCCGCATTATCGCTTTGCGACATACCAAAGGTCGTCGCAGAAGGTATTTGCCGAGTTTTGGGCGATTTTTTGCCGGATTACGGGGTGATGGGGCTGACGGGTTCTTGAGTTCGTATTCCGGCAGTGCGATCTGCCTGATTTTGGTGTTGATGGGGGTATCCCGTCCCTGGGATCGAGCTTCAATCCTTGAAGCGAAAACTGACGTTGACCAACCGATTCAACAGCAGCATCAGCAGAATGATCGGCGGCCCGAAGAATCCCATCCACCCGAATAGCTGAATCAGGCTTTGCCAGTAAGAGTAGGGTGGAGACCAATCCGGCACCGTCAGGACAGCGAACGAGACAGCCATTGTCAGGCAAATCTTGCCCACCATCACTCGATCTCCTCTTCTTCGGCCAGCGGAAATGCCGCAATCGAATCCAGCTGCGCTAGCGATTCGTGGCTGATGCCCTGAAGCTCTCCGGCCATGCCCACGATATTGCTGGTGATGCGCTCCAACTGGCCTTCACGTTTCTTCCAAAGGCGAGCCATGGCTTTTTTCTCCGCTTCAAGATCGGCCTTCATCGCGTCATAGGCATCGATCACTCCCCGGATTTTCTGGGCGAACTGCGGGCTGCACAGGTAGTCGTAGAGCGCCTCCGCTTTTTCGTTGCGACCGGCACTGATCACCTTCTGCTTCTGTGATTCCGCGAGGATGGCGCGTAACGCCTGAGCAACGGGTGTCACGGTGCTCGGGCGAACCAGCCAGATACCATCGTGTTGGGCAAAGGTATCCTGACCATTGCCGGGAAACACTGTAGTCACCAACACAGCAATTTCTGCACCGGCAGCTTGCTGGTCATCTTTGAGCTTCTGCACCCAGGCATTCGACCAGTTTTTTGCATTTTTGGTCTCCCAGACAATCAGGCCGCACTTGGCTCCGGCGCGGGTAACCACGGTCTGGTGAACGTCGGCCCCGTTGACGCCCTTTGCTACTGCATCGATTTGGTCGAAGGGGAAAGCGGATTTGAGTTGCTCTTCAAGTTCCAGTTCAAGCACCTCTCCCTGCAATTGCTGAGACCCTTGCTCCAGCTTCCGCTGCAAGTCCACATTAGCTTTTTGCGCGTCGGCGATTTGTTTCAACAGCTGGGTTCTACCCCTTTTCCACGGACG
>JAGQHH010000187.1 GCA_020431945.1 Cyanobacteria bacterium HKST-UBA02
TCTTCTGGGCTCCGGCGGCATGGGCACGGTCTTGAAAGCCCGCCATGTCCAGCTCAACAAGCTGGTGGCGATCAAGGTCCTCAATCTGGAGCTCCTGGGCAACCAGAGCAGTCTTTCCCGTTTCGAGACCGAGGCCAGAGCCGGCGGTCAGCTCAGCCATCCTAATCTGGTGGCAGTTTTCGATTTCGGCTATACGATAGATGGCGAGCCCTTCTTCGTCATGGAATATATCGAGGGCGCCAGCCTTTCCAATCTCGTCAAACGATGCGGGAAATGCAGCAACGCCGATTTCATATTTATCTTCGGTCAGGCGCTCAAGGCGCTCAATTTCATTCACCGGAACAATATCATCCACCGGGATATCAAAGGCAGCAATATCATGCTGCAATTCATCGAAGGCGACCGCTATGTCAAGCTTCTCGATTTCGGTATCGCCAAAGTCCTTGCTGCCAGCGGCATCGCCATGCAGGAAGTGACCGCCACCGGCGAAGCCATCGGAAGCCCGCTCTACATGAGCCCGGAGCAGTGCCGGGGCAAGCATGTCGATGCCCGGGCCGATATCTACTCCCTGGGCTGTGTCATGTACGAATGCTTCGCCGGCTACCCGCCTTTCCGCGGCGCCAACGCCATGCAGACGATTAATATGCATCAAAACGATCCGCCTCCGGCGCTCTCGGCGATCTGTCGCTCTGACCAGGATCTTCAGTTAGCCAGCTTGATTCACAAATGTATCCTGAAAAATCCGGACGATCGATTTCAAACAGCCGCCGAGCTGGCACACCATCTCGAGGAGATTGCCAATGCAGGAGCCCGGGTGCAGGCTCTGGCACGTCCGGCGCCTGGTCCTCAGGTCAATGCCGCCAATCGCTGGAAGAAGGACAAATCTACCGGTCAGGTCACGCCCCCTGCCGCTGCCGGGGGCGCCCAGACAGAGCCCGGTGGTCTGGCAGGTGTATATGGCGGGGACCACACCAGAACCTCTCCTCTCAGCCAGAGCTTTCGCAAGACTACCGGTGCTCACATCCCCATCCTCGCTTCTATGACCGGAGGGGTGCCGCCCCAGCAAGATCACACCGGGATGGTGGCACCGGGGCAGCCGGCTGCCGCTTCAACGCCTCCGGCCAATCCGGAAGCCATCGCTGACCTCTGGCATTTCCACAATGTCGCAGGTCAGCAGACAATGAACAGCGGCAGCCAGCTCGAGGCATACGGTCACTTTACCAAAGCAGTGGAGCTTGCCGAGCAGCTCGGACACAATGACGAGAGACTGCCCCAGACTCTCAACCGTCTGGCCAATTGCCTTAAACTACAGCGTCGTTATGATGAGGCGGAGAAAGCGCTGATGCGATCTCTGCAAGTTCAGGAGTCTATATTTGGACCGACATCCAGGCAACTACTCTCGGTGCTCGAGCACCACGCGAACCTTCTTCGAATAATGCAGCGAGATGCAGAGGCAGAAAAAGTCGACAAGCGAATGCAAGCGATCATGCGCGGTTAAATTGATTTCTCTAGTGAAGCGTCTCGACGACGATGGCGATAATCGTCCCCAGAGTGACCACCGAGAGCAGAAGACACATGATCATGGAACGCGACCAGACTTTTACTCCAAAGCCTTCCACACGCAACTGGTGAGCGGCCTTGTAATAGTCGATGGCACCGGAGATAAGACAGATCAGACCGCAGGTCATAATCCCCAGCCCGATCCATTCTATTGAATGAGCGTCCTGTCTCGGAACTTCGATATTCTGCAAGGAGTGACGTCCAAGGAATTTCACCAGGGCGAGACCGAATCCTATTAAGCTGAGGGCGGTGCGTATCCAGGCAAGCAGGGTGCGATCCATGGCCAGGACCGTGCGAGCCGCCGCCAGCTCCTCGCCTCGATTACCTGAACTCTTAGCTTTGTCGTTCTCGCCACTTGGGCTCGGGTCCACCATCTTTTCTCCAGTTGTCTCCTGCGGTCAATTTAATTCTCTCTGGCCCAGAGCACCAGAAAAGTCCCCACCATGAAAAGCCCTATCGAGAAGGCGCTATAAAGGATCATAAAAGGACCCGCCTGGTCATCGACATAGGAACTGGTAGCGGGATTGCCGGGGTCGTAAGTGATCGGCAGTGTGTCGCCTGGCTTATAGTCACGCTCGATAACATCTTGCTCGACGACGCAGGCAAATTTTTTCTTGTCTACAACATACTCGTACTTGAGCTTCAGGTGCTTACTGTGCTCGAGGTCCTTGTATTCGGCGCTGACTACAGTAGCCTGAGCCCGCACCCACGCGAGACTCTGATACTGCAACCACGCCATGTGCGCGCAGACCAGGGAGACGCCGAAAGCAATCGCGGCGACGATAAGAATGCCGAAGATTCGTTCACGTCGTAAGTCGCTGGTATCAGTTGACATGCTTGCTGGAGCTCCCAGGGTCACCAGAACCATTGTATCCGGGCCCCGGTCGCTTGACTTCAGGAAGGGTAATCCCGACTGATTCCTTCTTCCCAGTCCGGTAATAACTCGGTAATAACCCGCCATTACTATGCAAGCATTCGCCCACGTTACTTTCCGAAAGGAGCTCTTACCATGTACGAAGCCAGACACAATCAATTCGAGAACACCCTCGACGAAATCGGCGACCGCGATGTCAGCTACACCACCGACCCTGCTGACAAAAGCGGTGCCACCAGGGTGGCTTCCCTCGAGAGTCGCAAAGGCAACGATGTATGAGCTCTGTAAAGACGGCGGAGCCTGGGACTTCAAACAAATGGGCGGTCAGTACCAGAAATTCGGCAATTTCGCCTACGGGTTCTACACCAGGGCTCTGGGCATGTCCGAAGCCTGGGCCAATCGATACCCGGGCTGGTACAAGGTCCATCAGGGCAAATCCAGGAACGAATGGGCAAGCACCCACTTCCAGAACCCGGCCGGCTACCGGACAACCAATGCCGGGCGCCGCTACTACGACGAGATGCAGCGCCGGCACAGCTAACCCTCACGCCGGACAGTGGACTTTACATTCTTGCCACTACTCGGTCACGCTGGCTGAGTATTCTCGAATTGTCCCTTTACTATCCAGTGGTTTCTTCCTGTGCCCAGACCAGAATCTACCGAATTGGTTGTACCCGCGGACTTTCCGGGAACGAGTGCCGAGGGGCGGAAACTATTGAGTTTCGCCGACATCGGGGACGTCACCAGCTTCAATCCAGCAGCTAAATGGACAGAGGATGGGAACAAGGCTGTCAGAGATGTCAGCGATGTGCCGGACTTCGACACCGGGGCGCTCTTCAGAGACAGCAACTCCTTCCAGGATGCCACGAGCAGAGCAGGAATAATCAACCGTCTCCAAATCCCGATAGCCACCATAGACGGTAACTTCGAGAGGGTTCAGCAAGATAGCGGCAGCTTTGTGGACACCAGCACCGGATCACGTCCCGGTTTCGACTACATCCTCAAGAGCACCGGCGAAGGCGACCTGGTTCTGCTGGACGGTGACCATGAGCTGCGATTCTCCGACGACCCGGTCCTGGCCGAATCACGCAAAGCCCTTCTAGATTTAGCCAGTAAGAGTATCGACGATCCCCAGCAGCTCTCGAAGTTCACCGCCGATATGATCCGCTTCGAGAACAGAGCCAGAGAGGCCAATCTCACTCCGGAAGAAGTTCGGAAGACCTATGAAGCCACCGGCAGGCTCCTGGAGGACAACCCCGAAGCGATAGTCGACTCAGCACTGAGAACAGTATTAGCCGAGCAGGTGATGGCCCAGGCAGCCATTCCCACAGGGATAGATCAGGGCCGTCACAACACTTGCAACGTCACCGCGGTAGAAAGCATTATCTATACCACCATGCCCTCCAGGGCAGCCAATCTAGTGGCTGACGTTGCCACTACTGTTAGTTTTACAGGCAGCGACGGCACCAGATACGATGTCCCCGCAACCAATATCGGTCAGGACAAAGAATCAAGAATGAATCCTCCGCCGGACGGACGACGCAGCTTTGCTTCCCAGCTCTTTCAAGTAGCAGCCGTCAATGCCGTCTACCAGAGCAGGGGAGAAAAGTATAGCTATTTTCAATCAGCCATCCCGGATCCAAACAAGCCCGGCGACACCGGTGAGCGACTTTTCGACCTGAGTGAGATGCCGCCCAGACTGATAGCCGATAACCCATACTTCTTCTCGCAAGAGATATCGGATGCTTACAGGCTGATTTCCGGTCAGGAGCTCGGCGACCGCATTTTGGACAACTCTTTCGACAGATTCAAAGACGGCAACTTCTCCACACCGGAAGAGCTGCATGCCCTCCTGACCGAGCTCAGCAAGAACGGCGGGTTCCCAGCCATCCTCAATGTGAACACCAATTTCGAGCCATTCAGATCCGATTCCGGTCGCGGTACCGCTGCTGGTGATGAGGGCGGCGACCATGTCGTCACCATAACCGGCTATGACCCCGAAACACGCCAGCTCAAAATCGACAACCAGTGGGGAAGCAGCCGGGATCACATCGACACGCCGGTGCCGCTGGAAGAGGCTTTCCTGGCCACCCTGTCGCCCGAGACCGGTGGCCTGTACAGAGCTCTCCGGGAGACGGAGAGGAACTATCCGAACCTGACGAAAGCCCAGACCAATTTCAAAGCGCTGACCGAGCATGTGAAATCCTATCCCGACAGCTACTTGTCCTTTCTGGAAGTAATTGACAGTATGGCCAATGCTGACCGGACCTGGCAGCAACAACGCCAGGTCGCAAAATTCGATTTTAATGAGCACGACAAGACTACCGAATTCATGAACGAAGCCTTCGACCAGCTTCCGCCCTACCGAAACATGCAACTGCTGACTCTCAGGTTGCTGGAGAACGGCCGATTTTACCCACAAGGAATAGCCGAAACCGCCTATCAGGCCGAGCAGAGCTTTTATGACGGACGATTCCTATCCGCCGCCGGTAAATCTGGTCTCACCGGCGAAGCGATCAGAAACGAGATGACCAGGATTGCCTCCGATCCCTCCGCCCTTCCCCAGGAAGGAAATGAAACTCTCTTCGAGGCAGCCAGAATAATGAGCTTACTCAGACCGGAAGAACAGGATGCCCTGCTCAGGCGGCTTTCTTCGGACCACTAGAGGGGCAGACCATCGGATAAACAGTTCTGGTAGAGACGAGTTCCAGTCCCTGGGCGAGATTCTCCGGGGCAAGGAGAAAGACGAGCTGTTCCAGCTCGACTCAGCCTCCACCGAGACGATCAATGGTAAGCGCGTTCTCATGCTGGAAGGCCGATACAAATCGAACGATCTGCGCACCATGTCGATGCTGATCGACTCGGACGGCACAGGCGAAGCCGTGCAGGAGGTGGCGCTGGTGAGCCCACCTGATCGCTTCGCGGCGCTCAAGGGCACGACCCGAGAGATGTTCGATTCTATTAAATGGAAATGAGCCCATAATAGTCTGACATACATGTCAACAAGTGAATCCATTTGATGCTAAAATCCCCTGGCGGGACGTTCCCGGTCAGGCTGAAATGCTATTCGCTCTGGCATTTGCACTGTCACTTTCTTAGACCTGACTAATCAGAGCGGGAATCTTTTCTAATCACCAGCCTAATCACCAGAGCACCCTCGGTAACTATTGCATCCTTTCCAACTCCATCCCAAAAAAGACGGGGACCCAGTCGATGCCGATAGCCTCACCTCCCGGACAAATAAACAAGCCCGAGCCGTCTCTTGCCAAAAGACGGATTCCCAAAAGCCGCCTCACAATAATCGAGCTTCTGCGCGTCGTCAGCAGCCGGGCGAGACCGGGGCATCTGATCTGCGAGTTCGATTCCACTTACGCCAACAATCTCCGCAAAAGCCTTGCCAGCAAAGGCATCAGAGTGACGGTCACGGCGATTCTGCTGAAAGCCATCGCCATAGCCCAGAAGACGCATCCCAGAAGCCGGACCGAGGTCCTGCCCTTCCGGGGAGAAGTAACTTATAACGAGATCGTCGCCGGCTTCACCGCCGAGCGTGTAGTCAACGGTCAGCCCACGGTTTTTCTCGGCGAAATAGACGCCCCGATCACCAAATCGCTCCATCAGATCGCCCTGGAGCTCAAGGACTACGGCGAGGCGCCCCTGGACGATGTGAAACCATTGATGCTGCAGGAGCGCTTCTCGCACCTTCCGGGTTTTCTGCGCAATATGATCCTCACCCTGGGAGTGACTTTCCCGACTCTGCGCCTGCAGTGCCAGCACGCAACTTTCGGTGTGAGCTCCCTGGGCAAATTCGGCATCCACTCCCTTTTCACCCCCAGCCTCTGCACCGCCACTTTCGGGATCGGCTCTGCCGAAGACCGGGTGGTGGTGATTGACGGCGAGCTGGCAATCAGACAGTGCATGGCGGTCTCGCTTATCTTCGACCAGCGTATTCTCGATAGTGGCGCCGCCGGTGCCTTCGTCGATTGTGCCCGGTCTCTTTTCGAAGGCGGTCTCAACGAGCACCTTTCTGAAGACGAGCGACTGGTTTTTGAAGAAGAGCAGGTCAAAGACCAGGAGCCGGTGAAAGAGCTAGAGCCGGTACAGATAGAGAGCCCGCGTGTCCTCGAGCTGGTTTGACACAACCAGACCCTGTTCCCGCAGTGTTCACAGAGTTTGCGATATCATTGTAGAAAGCTTCTTCCGGGAGCGGTTCTATGAAGGCGACTCTCAATCTCATCCTCATCGTCTACGCGGGATATCTGGTCTTCAATATGTTTTTCAAAGACACTGCCATTGCCAAACTGCCCGACCAGGGCAATCTCCACAAAGCGACGCTAGCTGCCGGGTGATTCTGGGGTGTTGAAGCGGCGCTTCAACGAATCGAAGGGGTCGAATACGCGACTTCGGGCTACACCGGCGGGACCACCAAGGATCCCACTTACGAAGACGTTTGCGGAGGCCGGACCGGGCATGCCGAGGCGGTGCAGGTTCTATACGATCCTGAGAAGCTGACTTTCCGGGAGCTGATCAAGAAATATCTGAGCAACTTCGCCCCCAGGCGCCGCGGCGCGGACAAGTTCAGCCAGTATCGGGCAGCGATCTTCTACCATGACGACGAGCAGAGACGCCAGGCTCTCGAGGTGCTCGGTACCATGGGCTATGACAGGGATTCGAGCGAGCATCTGCTGGAGCCCGCCGGGATTTTCTACGCCGCCGAGGAATATCATCAGGACTATTACGACAAGATGTCCCTGGGCGTGCGCGGCAGGTAGCTCCGGAGATTCTACCCGGGGCGACGATCCGAGCCAGGCGGCTGTATAATGATGCCGGCTTGATTTAGTGTGCTGAAAATACAGGAAACCCGGTCTTTCGCTTCTTTGAGGTGATCATTCATGCTTCGTTTCAGAAGGGTTTCGGCCTGTGTTCTGGCTGCGACGGTTCTTCTTTCTACCAGCGCCGCTGCTCAAGCATATGACTTTCCGGGTAAAGGGGACAGGCAAGCCTGGCTTCAGGCCTGCGACCTGGCCAATCAAAGCGCGGCGATGATCCAGTCCGGTCAGTTCGATGCGGCTTTCAAGGGTTTCCACCGAGCGGTGGAGCTCTATTCCTTCGATCCTGTTCTAACCTATAACGTCGGTCTGGCGCACCAGCAATACGCATACATGGTCGGAGCAGAGTCGGACAAGCTGGCTCAGTTGAATCAGGCGCAGGAGTATTTCAAGAAAGCTGGAGAGCTGAAACCTGACACACCGGAGATCTGGATCCACCTGGCGAACGTGCAGTGCGAGCTCGGAAAATACCAGGACAGCCTAAGCAGTCTCGAGAGGACCCTCAAGATCGCCACGCTGTCAGAAAGCGATCGCGCCAGCACCCTGCAGGCTATGGAGGTGGTAAAGGGTAAGATGTCTGTTGCCACCGGTTCTGCGAGCCCGCAGAACTCGGCGAAACAAGAGACGGCAACGAATATCTCGTGGAAGTCTTTCAAGAACGATTCGATTGCCCTGAAGCATCCGGAAGGATGGAAAGTCACTGCGGACAGCAAGACGGGACAGATCGACCTTGACTCCGCGGACGGTGCCAGACTCACTTTGCTGCCGTTTTCGACAGACAAAACGATCTCACCGTCGGCGGCACCATTAATTTTCAAGACGTTCATCAAACTGATCGCACCGCAAGAGCAGTGGAGCGAGCCACAACGCATCGGCGAAGGCTCCTTTCAATCTACTTATTCGAATTCGACCGATGATGGCGTCGCTGCCATTTCTTTCCGCAGCTATACGAACTCCACTGCAGGACGGGTTGCGGTGGCAAAACATCCGAAGAGCGCCGGTCCCTTTCCGGTGCAGGTCTTCGCTGAGATAATCGCCAGCCTGAGCCCCCTCAAACCGGCACAGATCGCAAGCGCGCAGACCCAGGGTGATACCAGACCGGATTCATCTGCGGGCAGCAGCGAAGATGATGGTGACGATGATTCCGGCTCTGATTCAAATTCTAGCTCCGGTTCTGATTCTGATTCGGTGTCTGATTCGGGTTCTGGCTCCGGTTCTGATTCCGGCTCAGATCCAGATTCGGACTCAGAGTCCGATTCCGATGAGGGTTCTGATTCAGATTCTGATGCAGGCTCTGATTCAGGCACCGGCTCCAACTACGACTCCAACGGATCCGGCGCAGACACAGGCTCCGAAAGTCAGACCGCAAACGGCGCCCCCGGTCAGAGCCCGGTTCCTTTCAGCGGCTGGACGACTTTTAGAGATCCGGACCAGGGCTCATTCACCGTCGAAGTACCGGCAGGCTGGAAAGTAGAGGGCGGCATGGTCCGCCCGCGTCCTATCGACGCGCGCCCCTGGATGCGAGCGATATCACCCGATGGTCTGGTGGCAGCGTTTATAGGCGACGGAAAAATCCCCGGCTACACCATGCCCAATGGCCAATTGACCACCCTGGGATTCGGTCCGGGTCGCTGGTATAACGGCTCACTCGTAGCCCAGTACATCCCCGCGCGCACCTTCGCCGAGAAGTATGCCGTCAAATACCTGAAGCCCTACGCGACCGACATTCGTGTCGTCGAGGCCTACAACCATCCCGACGTCGCCCGGGCTGTAAATGGCACAGTCGGGGCAAGCAAGTCAGAAGCAGTTTCGATCAAGATCACTGCGAACAAAGGCGCGATGCCCCTGGTCGGCTATTATCTCTGCTGCACCAAAGCCACCGTCGGATACGGAACCGGCATGTGGTGGGTGACGAAAATCGCCGGGGTAGTCTGTCCGGCTCAAATGGATCGCGCCGGGCTGGGATTGATCTTGCACATGCTCCAGACATTCCAGATCGATCCCCAGTGGGGTAATGAATCAATCAAGACTGCCGGTCAGGTTTCTCGCAATTACAGGGCTGCCAGCCAGCAAGTCTCGAACTCGATCATGAACAGGTACTGGAGCCAGCAGGCGGCGAACGAGAGTATCCACAATGCCTACTGGAACCGTCAGGCATCGCAGGATCGAGCCGCCAATAGATACTCGGATGCCTTCCGCGGGGTGGAGAATGTTCGCGATCCAAACACAGGCACCAATTATCAAGTCCAATACGGTCCTGACAAACACTGGATGGACAATCTAGGCAACTACCAGGCCACCGACGCCAATACCGATCTCGGTCATCAGTGGCACCAGCTCATGACTATTCCTGATTGATCTGCTTCTTCAACAATCCCAGTTGCGCGGCATCGGGTTTGCCGAAGATTTCTTCCTTGCCCTTTGTAAGATTGTCGGATCGCAACAAGCCGACGGCGCTGCTGCCATCCACGGCAACGACGAAGGCGAATTGATTGCCGCCGCAGTCGTGCGGCTGGCATACCGAACCGGTGAGACACTTCTTGCCACCGCTTTGAGCGGTACTCATGGGACCGGCTGTGGCATCCAGGCTATAGATCCATGCGACTTTGTGGTATTTCACCGGCACCATCTTCTGGTAGGCGGCGAAAGCCTTCGGATACTTCTTCTTCATGTCGAACGGGTAGGGCTCCTCCGCCCGGGCGCTGCAGAAGATATTGGCGATAACAGTAAGCGCTATGAGCAATACCGATAGTTTCCCGCCGGATCTCATCCCGCCAGATCTGATCCCGCCAGGTCTGAACCAGTCATGTCTGAACCCGCCGTTACTGAACAAGCAAAAATTGAGCATGACTGCATCTCCTGCGAAGATTCGAGCCTTGAATTTACATCAATTGCAGCCGGAGTCAAGACACGTGGCAACTCACTGATTTTGCCAGCCCGGGAATTTATGCCCCCGGACCATCTATCATGTGAATGCGCAATCTGACTGTTCAGCTTGACGCCTCGGCATGACAACATAAACAAGTGAAGAAAAGACCAGCAAATGACCGATGACGCAATAAGTCAAGAGAAAAAGCAGGACCTGGAGCTCGAAGAAGCAAAGAAAGGCCATCCCAGGGGTCTCTACACCCTCTTTGCGACCGAGATGTGGGAGCGCTTCAGCTACTACGGGATGAGAGCACTGCTTGTTCTCTACCTGACCGCCACCATGGAGCAGCATGGATTCGAGCTCAATCGAGCCGACGCGCTCTCCATATATGGCATCTTCACCGGGCTTGTCTACCTCACCCCCATCGTGGGAGGCCTTTTAGCCGACAAATATCTGGGACAGCGAAAGTCCATCTTGATTGGTGGCATCCTCATGGCCCTGGGGCAATCTGCCCTTGCCCTGAGCGCCGCCGGCGGCATGGACGAGCGCCGATTCGTCCTCAACATGGGTCTGGGCTTGCTCATTCTCGGCAATGGCTTCTTCAAGCCGAACATCTCCACCATCGTCGGCAGTCTCTATGCCGAGCGCGACCCCAGGCGAGACAGCGCCTTCACCATTTTCTACATGGGCATCAACCTGGGAGCCTTCCTCAGTCCCCTGATATGCGGAACCCTCGGACAGACAGTCGGCTGGGCCTATGGCTTCGGCTCGGCGGCACTGGGGATGGTACTGGGTCTGGTGATATTTCTGTCCCTGGGCAAAACACTCAACGATTCGGGCTTTCCCCCCGGCCGCACCGGCGATCAGTTGCGACTGACCATGAAAGACTGGCTGGAAGTGCTCGGCTTTGTTGTAGTCAACGCTCTTCTCGTATTCGGTTTCCTCAATACATGGCCGCTCATAGCGGCGTCGATCCAGAGCATCATTCTCTGGGGCGGCTTGATTGTTCTGGCCGGCGGTTTCCTGACCATGGTGTTCCTCAATACCAAAGGCTCGGAGCAGTGGAGCCGGGTCGGGGTCATCTTCATCCTGGCGGTTTTCACAATCTTTTTCTGGAGTGGTTTCGAACAAGCAGGCGGGACATTCAATCTATTTGCTAACGAGAACACCAACCTGAGCCTCTTCGGCAAGGAGAACTTCATCCAGGCGTCATGGTTCCAGAGCGTCAATGCGATCATGATCTTCGCCCTGGCTCCGGTCTTCTCCATGATGTGGCTTTATCTGAGCCGCATCGGGAAAAACCCCAACACGCCGGCCAAGTTCGGCATCGGTCTGGTGCTTCTGGGGCTGGGATTTGTCGTGATGAGCATGGCGAACAGCTATGCCCTGGCTGGCGACAAGGTGAGTCCGATGTGGCTTATCAGCGTCTATCTTCTGCACACCCTGGGAGAGCTCTGTCTCAGTCCCATCGGTCTGAGCATGGTGACCAAGCTGAGCCCGCCCAAGATCATCAGCCTGATGATGGGCTTCTGGTTCGGATGCACGGCACTGGCGAATTATCTGGCAGCGATGCTGGAGAGCATTCTGCACAAGTTCAATCTGCCGCTCTTTCCGTTTCTTGCCTGGCAGGGCATTCTTGCCGGGATCCTGCTCTTGTGCGCTTCGCCGATTCTGAAGAAGATGATGCGGGGGATTGATTGAGGCGAATCCTCACACGCTCCTCACAATCGAGGAAGAGACTGGTCTCAGAGAGAGGAACAACACTCCAGGGACCAGAACGATGAAAAGCACCAACACCAGGAAAAGACCAGCTAAATGCCTTCGAGAGCTTCCGATCGCAAGCAGAACAACCGCTCCCGAGCAGCAGAGAGCTATCGGGGCAGCGGGATCTGGTTCGAAGGCAGCTGCCAATCGAACTCCCCGGAGTTTCATGTCTGAATCTCAGCAAGTCGGGGTAAACTTCTAGGCACGATATCGTTTGCCAATTTGATATCGTTTGAGAAATCAATTCGAATCGCATTTTGCGAGGTGGAGATCATGAGCGCACTTAGAGCGACCAAGGAGTATATGGCTCTTATTAAGCGTTTCCCATTGCGCCCAATTCGCGACGAGGAAACACTCGATATAGCTTCGGAGATCTTCACCGAGCTCGTACTGAAGGTAGAAAGCCGTACTCCGGACGAAAGTGATTATCTGAGCGTTCTCGGCAAGCTGATCAGAGAATATGAAGAAGCGCACAAAGTGATCGCACCATCAATGACTCCGCAGCGCGCCCTTGAATCGTTGATGGAAGATAATGACCTCAATCAAGCCGAGCTGGCACGACAGTTGGAAGCACCACAATCAGTCATTTCCGAGTTCCTGTCAGGAAAGCGTGGATTGAGCAAGACTCTCGTGGTCAAACAGGCAGACCGATTCAAAGTCTCGCCTGAGCTTTTCCTGCCATCTTGAATGACTTGGAATGTTGCGAATAACTCGCTTTAGTTGCGAATAACTCGCCTTAGTTGCGAATAACCACCCATATGTTGCCAAAAACTTCAAATGACTGCTGCACAGCCTTAACTGCTGACCCTGGCAGGGTGTCAGCCTTCAAGACTGCAGAATGCCGGGCAGTACCTTTCCGCTCCGTCCAGTCCGACGCCCCGAACCCAGATGCTGACCCCATCCACATTGAAAGCGGTGTACTTGAGGAAAAGGGCCTGCTTCGTTCCTACATCCGTGATGTCCGACCAGGGAATCAAGAGGGGCGGATGCATGAACCTGTAGAAGAAAGCCGGTCCCAACTTCAAATAGAGCCCGCGCTCCGACATGGCTATCCAGAGCATACCTCTGGCGTGCAGGAAACCTTTGAATCTGACCGTTTGCCCGCCCAGCCAATCCAGATTTTCAGGTATGTCCTGGGCCCTGTACCTGGAGCTGAGCTGTTTCCAGCCGCTCAGATGGGAGATCAGTCCTAGCGCCAGCATCCAGACAGCCAGAAATAGGAAGGGGAAAAGAGAGAATATGATGGTGAAGATTGTCGAACTGTTTGCGCTATCCATAGATCTCTCTCGCAGGTCAACCGGAATCATACCTCCTTTGGTCAGAGAGCAGATCAAAACCTAAATGACAGCCGGCACCAGGTCCCTGATTTCCGACATACGCCAGGACCCATTTCTCATCTCGAATGAGCACTCGAGCGACCAACCAGGTCGGACGAGATCGGTAACCCCGGCTGGAACCTTCACTGGTCCAAAGTCATCATACACGTCGTCTAAGAAACCAATGAACCAGAGCTTGCCAGTCCGGACGCGCGAAATCATATAAGCTGGCTCGGCATTGCGTACGTCATCCAAATTGCCGGTTTTCGTAGAATGCTGAATAAAATTGCGAAGGAGGCGAAAGACAACAAGTCCTCTATCTCGGAGTTGTGCACTGTAGGGCGCGAAAAGTCCGTCGGGAACGCGCTCGAGGAAGCCTTCCGCTACCATCCAGTAGGCAAATTCCTTGATGCAGCCAGTCATCGTATCTCGGGCGTCCTGGGGCATACTGACTTTGTACCAGAAGAAGAAATCGATGCAATGACGGAACAGTCCAATCAACTGATCAGGAGAGCACTTAGAACAAACGGTATTCCTGGTCCCGGCCATATCTAAATTGCGCACAGGAAGATTGATGTCCTGATTGCGCAGGAGAATCGAGCCGTAGCAATCGAGGAACTCCCTCAGCAAAATAACAGTATTCTTTCGCTCGTCAAATTCACAAGAAGCGAACCTGGTCTGTGCGTCCTGGAGAAACGCTTCCATAGCTACCCTGATAGAAGAAGATCGCTTCTTCTTCAGGGACCGCTTCTGAGCCGGTCGTTGTGCGGCTTTGACGGGCATGTTTGTTTCCCCGGCGCGATTTATTCACCCCAAATGATCTCGCGCCTGGACTGTCGAGTCAACGCCTCCAGGGGATATGCGAAGAATATACGAATTTCCCGCCCTCCTGAAGAAGGCCTCAGCACCGTTCGAGCATTCGCCTGACGCGATTGTCTCCGCGATCCATGGACCAGGAGGTGCTATTGCCGGTGGTGCCGTCTTCCGAGTGTAAGGTCAATCGTCCGCCGTCTTCCGGGACATCGGGACATTCCGACCATGCCTTCCCGAATAGATAAAGAGACTCGTAAGCATTGTAGCTGCCGGCGACAAGCGCATCGTCGGCAGGCTCGGCTCCCGGACTGAGATGCCAGCGATCTCGGTAAGCCATTTTTCCCGAGATATCGATCTGGATAGAGCTATCCATCTGCTCGAACTGCCAGCACTCACCCATGGCTATCCGTCCGGCGCTCCAGGACTCTTTCAGCAACAGCCCGCTCGATTCATGCATATCGACCTTGAGTCGCTGGGTAAAACTGGCGCCGCCTGTCAGAATAAATGGCTGCGGACAGAAGCAGAGCTTGCTCCCGTGCCCCAGCTTTATGAGCACCTCCTGCCTGGAGGCGCCGGTATAGACCAGGCAGGCAGCCTGGGTGCGCACCTCGAGAGTGGCTCCGTCCGCCACATCGATCTCGATCTCGTGAATGTCGCCGTCTAAAAGGCCAGCCGATGGGCTGCGCAAGAAAATTGTTGGATGGCAGCTACGATTGAGATAAAGCGGGCGGTGCACCTGCAGTGGTGCCTTACCGAACTGGTAGCTGACTACCGACCTGTTCTCCAGAGGGCGAAAGTCGGTGCGCAACCGGGCGATGCCGTGGTTAAGCACGCGCCAGCCCTTCGAAGAGAACGTGCTCTCGTATCCAGGCGACCACTTGATCGACATTCTTATCGTGTCTAATATCAGTGAATATGAAAGGGCGTCCCTGGCGAATAGCACTGGAGTCGCGCTCCATGACGCTCAGGTCTGCGCCTACATAGGGCGCCAGGTCGATCTTGTTGATCACCAGAAGGTCCGAGCGGCTTATCGCCGGACCGCCTTTTCGGGGAATCTTATCGCCCTCGGCCACATCTATGACATAGATGAAAGCATCCACCAGCTCGGGGCTGAATGTTGCGGCTAAATTATCGCCACCCGACTCGAGAAAGACTATGTCGGGTGAAAAGCGAGCCTCCAGCCTCTCGAGGGCATCGATGTTGAGGGAGGCGTCCTCGCGAATAGCGGTGTGGGGGCAGCCCCCCGTCTCGACACCGACAATGCGCTCGGGCTCGAGAACGCCCTGCTTGATGAGAAACTCCGCATCCTCTCGCGTATAGATGTCATTGGTGACCACAGCCACCGAATGGCTGTCCTTCATGAGTCGGCAGAGACTAGCCACCAGAGCCGTTTTACCGGAGCCGACCGGTCCCCCGATTCCTATTCTGACTGCTTTTCGATCCGACATTTTTTCACTCTACTTATTTTGAATTGAACTATACTAGCCGATTGGATTGCATATTTTAGCTCAGAGAGCTTCGGGGGATGTCATGCACCTTTCGCCCGTAGAGAAAGAGAAACTCTTGATCTTTCTTGCCGCCCAGTTAGCCGAGAAGCGCAAAGCCAGGGGATTGAAACTCAATCATCCCGAAGCCATGGCTATTCTCACCTTCACCCTCATGGAGGGCGCCCGTGACGGCAAGTCGGTCGCGGAGCTGATGAGTGAAGGGACCAGCATATTGAGGCGTGATGAGGTCATGGAAGGAGTTCCGGAGATGATCCGCGAGCTTCAGGTAGAGGCGACATTCCCGGACGGAACCAAGCTGATTACGGTGGAGCAACCAATTCGCTAGGGGCGCCGGGGCACGTTTAGTAAAAGTATTAGGACATTCAAGCCAGGAGAAGCAGATGATACCGGGAGAGCTATTTCTGGAAGACGGAGATATCGAGGCCAATGTGGGCAGGAAGACGGTTCGATTGACCGTCCGAAACTCCGGCGATCGACCGATACAAGTGGGCACGCACTTCCACTTCTTCGAGGTGAACAGGAAGCTCCTCTTCGAGCGCGAGAAGGCGCTGGGCATGCGTCTCAATATCCCCGCCGGCACAGCGGTGCGCTTCGAGGCCGGACAGTCTCACGAGGTCGAGCTGGTGGAGCTGGCTGGCGATGGTCTCATTCACGGATTCAACCGGCTGGTGGAAGGCAACATCAATGATCCTGCAGTTCGAAAGGCGGCTTTAGAAAGAATGGCAGAATTTGTATCCGAGTCAAATACATAGAATCAAATCTAGGAATCACATCTAGAAATGAACAGCAGCAACGGCGCACTCCTGAAACTCATACAGCTCACCGACTCGGCCTTCCCCATAGGCGGCTACGCTCACTCTTACGGACTCGAGACTCTTATCGAAGCCGGCGTCAGGGACGCGGATGCCTGCGCTGGAGTTATAGGATCCATTCTGGAGCGGTCAATCGCGCCGCTCGACGGAACCGCCTGTGCCCTGGGGTATGAGCTGGCGGCTGGAGGTGATCTTGCGGGTTTTGGTCGCTTGAATGAGACTCTGGATGCGATGAAGTGGCCTGACGAGATCTGCCGCGCTTCCCTCGCCCTCGGTCGGCGTACTTTGAAGATGGCAGCAGAGCTTGGCTGGATCGAGACATCCGAGTTGCAGGCAGGACACCATGCGCCTGTCTTCGGCTGGCTATGCAGGCGCATCGGCACCACAGCGGAGGACGCGGTGAGTGCCTACCTTCACTGCTCGGTCGCCGGGCTTGTCTCGGTTTGTGTCAGGTTGGTACCACTGGGACACGGCGCCGGGCAAAAGCTCCTGGCCAGCATGGCTCCTACCATAGAAAGCCTTGCACCAGGGTGCACCAGGCGCAATATCGAAGATATGGGTACGTTTATGCCTCTCTACGAGAGGGCCTGCGCAGAGCACCGTAATGTGCCAACCAAACTTTTCCAATCATAGAAAGACACAAGACCTGAATTAATTGGAGCCGGACAATGACATTGAAGATCCCTCGAGAAACCTACGCATCGCTCTACGGTCCGACCAGAGGAGATCGTGTCCGGCTGGCCGACACGGATCTGCTGATCGAGGTCGAGGAAGATCGGACCGTATTCGGCGATGAGATCAAATTCGGTGGCGGCAAGACAGTGCGTGACGGGCAGGGACAGAGCCCTACCGCATTATCCGGCGAGGGCACCCTCGATGTCGTCATTACCAACGCCCTTATCTTGGACTGGTGGGGGATTATCAAAGCCGATGTCGGTATCAAGGGCGGGCGTATTCAAGGCATAGGCAAAGCAGGCAACCCCCACACTCAGGCAGGAGTCGACCAGGATCTGGTGGTCGGAGCGTGCACAGATGTGATATCTGGCGAGGGCTTGATTCTCACCGCTGGTGGTGTTGATGCTCACGTTCATTTCATCTGCCCTCAGCTTTGCGAATATGCCATCGCCGCTGGTATGACCACACTGATAGGCGGCGGTGTCGGACCCTCCGCCAGCTCCAATGCCACCACCTGCAGCCCCGGCGCTTTCAATATCCAGCGTATGCTGGCCAGCTCCGAAGCGTTTCCGGTCAACATCGGCTTCTACGGCAAGGGGAACTGCAGCCTGGAGGCGCCCCTCGCCGAGCAGATCGAGGCCGGTGCCTGCGGCATGAAACTGCACGAGGACTGGGGCTCGACACCCGCTGCAATCGACGCTTGCCTGAGCGTCTGCGATCGCTATGACGTGCAGGCGGCCATTCATACCGACACCCTCAACGAGGCTGGCTTTGTCGAGGATACGATAAAGGCGATCGCCGGAAGAGCCATCCATACATTTCACACCGAAGGCGCCGGCGGCGGCCACGCTCCGGACATCATCAAGATAGCCGGCTACGCGAACATCCTGCCGAGCTCCACCAATCCGACCCGCCCCTTCACGGTCAATACCATCGAAGAGCACCTCGATATGCTCATGGTCTGCCACAACCTCCACAAGGACGTCCCGGAGGACGTCAAATTCGCAGAGTCCAGAATCAGACCGCAGACCATCGCGGCTGAGGATGTTCTTCAAGACATCGGCGCCATCTCGATGTTTTCCTCCGATTCGCAGGCCATGGGTAGAATAAGCGAAGTGGTGCTGCGTACCTGGCAGACCGCCGACAAGATGAAGAAGCAGTTCGGACCGCTGGATACCGACAGCGATCGCAACGACAATACCCGCGCCAAGAGATATGTCGCCAAATATACAATCAACCCCGCCATCACTCACGGAGTCGGCCATATCATAGGCTCGATCGAGACCGGCAAGTGGGCCGATCTGGTCCTATGGCACCCGCAATTCTTCGGGGTAAAACCGGAGATGGTGCTCAAGGGGGGCATGATCGCCTACGCCCAGGTCGGCTCGCCGGCGGCCTCCATACCCACACCACAGCCAGTGCTGCCACGCCCGATGTTCGGTAGTATGGGCGGTGCCCGCTCCTTATCCAACCTCGTGTTCATGTCTGGGGCAGGAATTGCCAGTGGTGTTCCCGAGAAGTTGAATCTCACCAGGCAGGTGGTAGCCATCGAGAATTGCCGTTCTATTGGAAAGAAGGACATGCGTCTCAATGACGCATTGCCTTCCATCGAGGTCAATCCCGAGACCTACGAGGTCTTCGTGGACGGCAAGCTGGCGAAGACAGAGCCTTCCGAGAAGCTGCCGATGGCTCAATTGTATTTTCTGTTTTAATCCAAAGGGAGGTTGTTATGACCATTATCGTCGAGGCTCTGCCGGACCAGGAAGAGGGCGCAGAGAAGGGCGCAAATAAGGGAGCAGAAAAGGGACCAAGCGAAGTCGATCATGTCGAGCTCAATTATCACGATCGCTGCCGCCCGCGCCAGAGGGTCTCGACCACAGGCGGGCGCGAGCTGGCTCTGGCACTTCCGCGCGGGACGGTCCTTGCCGACGGAGTTGTGCTCCACCGCGACCAGGGGCTTGTAGTATCCGTCATAGCCAAGCCGGAGAAAGTGGTCCGAATTCAGCCGGATGGACATCGCCAGCTCTGCCTGGTCGCGCATCATCTGGGGAACTGGCACCGCTCTCTGGAGACTCTCGAGGATGGGAGCGTTCTAGCGGAGCTGGACGGGCCGCTGGAAGACTGGCTGAAGCGGCAGGGTATTGGATACAGCATTGAGGAACGAGCGTATCAGCCCAATCTGAAGGGCGATTCGCACGATTGATATTCTTATCGCTTCAAGCTGTCTATAATATGCCTGAGATTTAGAACAAGCGGTTATCCGCCGCTTCTCGCTAGCGCCTGTGAAGACGAAGGGAAAATATCGATGCCTGTGCCTGATTATGCCGCGGCAATATCCAGAGAGCTTAATATAACTGTCAGCCAGGTAAGCGCCACTCTAGCGTTACTGGATGAAGACTGCACGGTTCCATTCATAGCCCGCTATAGGAAGGAAGCCACCGGCTCACTGGACGAAGTGGCAATCACCAATATCAGAGACGCGAGACAGCGCCTCAGTCAACTCGACAAACGCCGCGAGGCCATGCTCAAATCACTGCAAGAGCGGCAACTTCTCACCGAAGAATTGCAATCGAAGCTGGCCGCTGCCACCAATTTGAACGACCTGGAAGACATCTACCTGCCTTTCAAACCCAAGCGCAAGACCCGTGCCAGCGTCGCCCGAGAGAAAGGTCTCGAACCCCTGGCTCTGGACATTTTCAATTACCGCATCAAAGATGTAAAACAAGCAGCCCAGTCTTACCTGGACAAAGAAAAAGGCGTAGAGTCGATTGAAGAAGCCATAGACGGCGCCAAAGACATTATGGCCGAATGGATGAGCGAACACCCGCAAGCGCGAAAACAACTGCGAGCTTACTGGTTGAAAGAAGCGGTGATCACCTCCAAGCTGGCCAAAGGCAAAGAAGAGGAGGCGCAAAAGTACAAAGACTACTTCAAGTGGTCCGAAAAAGCTTCGGCATCCCCATCCCACAGAATTCTAGCCATGCTGCGCGGTGAAAACGAAGGCATGATAAAACTGAGCCTGGCGCCAGATGACGAAGAAGCCCTGATCATCATGGACAAAAACTTCCTCAAGGGGGAGGGCGCTTGCCGAGATCTGATCGAGGTGACCATTGAAGATGCCTACGACAGGCTCCTGGCTCCTTCTATGGAAACCGAATTGCGAGCCGAACTGAAAAAGCGCGCCGATCAAGAGGCGATTAAAGTCTTCTCCAGGAATCTGAGAGAGCTTTTGATGGCACCACCCCTGGGGCAAACTTCCATCATCGCCCTTGACCCCGGGTTTCGCACCGGCTGCAAACTGGTCTGCCTTTCTCCACAGGGCGATCTGCTTCACCACGACGTGATTTATCCGCACATGGAAGGCGGCGATGGCGCCAGGCAGGCCAGAGCCAACGCGGAGAAGAAGCTTCTGGATTTATGCAAAAAACATTCGGTGATAGCCATCGCCGTAGGAAACGGCACCGCCGGCAGAGAAACCGAGACGTTTCTTCGCTCCATCGACTTTGCAGGCGCCGATCTTCCGGCACCCCAGATAGTCATGGTAAACGAAAGCGGTGCCTCAATCTACTCTGCCTCCGATGTAGCCAGAGAAGAGTTCCCCGACCACGACCTGACCGTAAGAGGTGCTGTCTCAATCGGTCGAAGGCTCATGGATCCGCTGGCCGAACTGGTAAAACTCGATCCAAAATCTATAGGAGTCGGACAATATCAGCATGACGTCGATCAAAGCGAATTGAAAACCAGCCTCGACGATACGGTCGTTAGTTGCGTCAACTCGGTAGGAGTGGAACTGAACACCGCCAGCAAACAGTTGCTTTCTTACGTATCCGGACTCGGCAAGCAAATTGCCGGCAACATCGTGCATCACCGCCGGGAAAACGGACCCTTCAAATCACGGGCAGAATTGAAAAAGGTCAGCCGCCTCGGTCCCAAAGCCTTCGAGCAGTGCGCCGGCTTCCTGCGTATTCGGGAAGCTGCAAATCCACTTGATGCCAGCGCCGTTCATCCGGAAAGCTACAAAGTAGTGGAAGCCATGGCCAAGGATCTTGGTTTAAAAGTCGCAGATCTCATGAAAGATGCGGAAGCGCGAAAAAGAATCGAACTCAACCGCTATGTCACAGACAAGATCGGTATGCCGACTCTGCAAGATATTTTGCAAGAATTAGAGAAGCCGGGCAGAGACCCCAGAGCCAAGCTCGAACCGGTACAGTTCGCCGACGGCGTGCATTCCCTGGACGACCTGAAGGAAGGCATGAAGATTCCCGGCATCATAACCAATGTCACCGCCTTCGGCGCCTTTGTGGACGTAGGCGTGCACCAGGACGGACTCGTGCATATAAGCGAGCTCTCCAACAAGTATATTAAGGATGCCAGCGAAGTGGTAACCGTTCAGCAAAAAGTAGAGGTGACAGTGCTTGGCGTAGATAAGGCGAGGAAGCGTATTTCACTCAGCCTGAAACGCTAGGAAGAAGGCTCGTAGTCAGCCTGGCTTGAGCCAGATACCTGGAACCATCCGGGGCGCCCTGAGAGCCCGATAGTAGAACGCTGCTCCCTAGTTTGAGACAGATTTAAGGTGAAGATTACAGGAGGTAGCTGGACGGGCACTCCGGCGGCACCGTAGCATCATGAGCCCATCCGTACTCCCATCCGTAATCCCATCTGTACTGCGTGCCTGCCTGCAGCAATCCTGGTATATCGAACCATGAAAAAACTCTATCCGACCATCGTCTGCGCTGTTTTATCGACTTGCTTCCTCGCTGCCCAGGCACAGGACAACCCAGTCTCTGAGGAAGGGTGGTCTAAAGCGCAAACCGAGCAGTCGGCTCCGGAGAATTCCAGTGCCGCCGGCGAGCCGGGCTCCTCAGACAAGTCACTTTCGAAACGGCCTCGTATAGGACTGGCTCTTGGAGGCGGCGGCTCAAGAGGCGCCGCGCATGTCGGCGTGCTCAAAGTCTTGAAAGAGGAGAACATCCCCATCGACATGATAGCCGGCACCAGTATCGGTTCTGTTGTCGGAGGCTTCTATGCCGCCGGCAAGCCCATCGATGAGATCGCCGAGATATTTCACAAGAACAAGTTCACCAAAGAATTCACCCCCATGCCGGGTCTTCGCCTTGCCACAGAGCCTGCCGAGCTCATGCTCCGCCTGGTCGGCTACAAACCATATGACGGTCTCTACTATGGATGGAAGTTCAGGAAGTATGTGAGCAAGCTTCTGAACAACAAGCAGATAGAGGAGCTGTCCATCCCGTATGCCGCTGTCGTGACCGATGTGGTGACCGGCAAGAGCAGCCGGCTCACATCAGGCGATATCGCCCTGGCGATGCAGGCGAGCACCGCCGTACCTGGACTGAAGAAGCCGGTGCAGGTTGGCGACAAACTATACTGCGACGGTGGGCTGATCAATAACGTACCGGTCAATCATGTGCGCGAGATGGGTGCCGATTTCGTCATCGCAGTCGATATAGACGAAAAGCTGAAAGACCAGCCCCTGGACAAGTTCAAAGGTCTGGGCTCGATGGCTCGTCAGGCCCTCAGAATTCAACTCGCCACCCTCGACGAGCTGAGCGACCAGAAAGCCGATTGCTACATTCATCCGGATACCACCGGTATAGCCCTGGTCTCCTTCAAGAAGGGAAGCGGCGAGCATGGACTGGAGGCAGGCGAAGCTGCCGCCCGAAAGGCGATTCCGGAAATCAAGAAAAAGCTCGCAGCGCTGGGCGTCTCGCTGGAGCAGCCGGGCACTCTATCGTCGACTGGCGAGCCTCAGTAGCTAGTTTCAGCTCTCTTTGTAGGAGCTAGAGAACCCTCACACGCAGGCTCCAGATGCCAATAGCATTTTTTCTCTAGTCTTGTGTGCGCGTGGAAGCAGTAGGCAGATTTGCAGGCTAAGTGAACTACGACGACACTATCCAGAAATATAATTCAAGAGTCGGTGAGCTGGCGGCGAAGTACGAGAGCGTCTCTTTCGAGGATGTTCATCCAGGTCTTTGCGTTCATCTGGAGGCGCTCTGCTCCAGCCGTGAGGAGACCAGAAGTGCCCTGGACATAGGAGCCGGCTCCGGGCGCGATGCCGGCTGGCTTGCCCGTCGTGGATTCGAGGTGGTGGCTGTCGAGCCGGCACAGGAGTTTGTCGCCGAGGGCCGGAGGCGGCATGGAGAAGCTGACATTCGCTGGGTGCAGGACAGCCTTCCAGATCTGACCAGGACGATTCGCCTGGGGATGTCGTTCGATCTGATTCTTGTCAGCGCAGTATGGATGCATGTGGCTCCGGAGGACCGGGCACGGGTGTTCAGGAAGCTGGTGTCGCTCATGAAGCCAGGAGGACTGCTGGTCATTTCTCTGCGGAAGGGACCGCATCATATAGCTGACTCGATTTTCCCGGTCAGCAGCCTGGAGCTGGAGAAGTTGTCTATCCAGCGAGGTCTGGTTGTAGTTTCGAAAGAGAGGACGCCTGACCGTCTGAATCGACCCGATGTCGAATGGGAGACGGTGATTCTGCGTTTGCCGGACGACGGCACCGGTGCTCTGCCTCTCCTGCGGCACATCATCACCAGGGACAGGAAGTCCTCGACGTACAAGCTCGCACTTCTGCGGTGCATCCTGAGAATCGCCGAC
>JAGQHH010000188.1 GCA_020431945.1 Cyanobacteria bacterium HKST-UBA02
CACCGAGAGCCAGGTCTCGATCTTCGCCTTAGCGTCGAAATCTGATTCTTTATTGAGACGATCGAGAAAACGGCAGAGCATCAAGAAGACCTCCGGACGCCGTATAAACGGGCCCATGGGACCTTCGACGCTCAACAAGTCGGTAAGCTTGTTCTTCAAATAGTCGTTGCTCTGGAAGAGCTTGAATGCCTCCTCCTCTTCATCCTTGAGATAGCGGACGATACTGAGAAGCAAGATGGACTGTGCCTCTTTGCGAGCGCCAATAGCCGGCTCCTTGCCGGCCAGGAAAAAATAGTTCTGGGCCAGGGAGAGATTGCCCTGCATGGCGAAAGAGAATCCCATGTTCATCAAAAGAGTGAAACGGTTCTCTTTGAGCTTGCCCTTCTCGGTCCGTTTGAACAGAGTCAGATATTCGCCAGAGGCCGCATCATAATCGCCCTGATGAAAGAGCCGATCGGCCTTGCGCAGGCGCCGGCTGAACCATGAGTAAGGGCTGATGGTGCCATGAAAAGTATCGACCATGTTCGCCGCACGGTCCTTCACTCTGCTCATCTTTTTTTTCAAAGAGGAGGGCGGTTTCGACGCAGGCGCCGCAGGGTCGACGGACTCGGAGACCGAACCGTCTTTATCGAAACGAGTGCCGAGAAAAGTATCGCAGGCCCCCTCGGAAGGCTGATGATAAAGCGCTCTGGCTTTCCGCGCCTTCTCGGCCTCCTCGCCGCTTTCAGGCTTCACTGTCGGCAGGAATTCCAGCTCCCGCCGGTCGGCATGCAGCTCGGGAATCTCGCTCGGGCGCGCCCAGAGCATTCGCATGAGCAGTGCTGCCCCTTCGGCGATTTCGTCGCTCTTGTGCTCGAACAGCGCCTTGAAGAGTTTTGAAGACTCCGGTGCCCGGAGGTCGGTACGCCGGAACAATATGCAATCGTCTCCCCCGTCGAACTCCTCGAACAGGGAAGGATCGATGGAAAGAGCCAGCAGAGAATAGTGGATCAACCAGCAGGAAAAGTTGTCCACAATCGTGTCGTAATGATACTCGTTGCGGTCGGGGTGCTGATAGTTCGGATGCCCGAGCTCGAGGCTCAGCATCCCGGCAAGCTCCGGGACGAAGAGAGCATCGTAATCGACCAGGCGCAGTCCCTCCCGGGAGATGATGATATTGCCATGTTGAAGGTCACCATGGGCGATACCAGCGCCGTCCAGAGCTCCGGCCAGCTCGTCGAATTGAGCGAGGAGATCCGCCATAGCGCCGCGATCGCGATAGTTGTCCTGGATATAGAGGTCGAGCGTGTCTCCGTAGACCCACTCCATTTTCAAAAGCGGATACCAGGAGCCATGCACCTTGATGCCCTCCTCGAGATAATGAAAAGGCACGGTGGCTTCGAGATCGTCCATGAGAACGAAGTCGCTGATCTTTCGATAGCGGTCCTTCTGGTCCGGTCTGTTGCTCAGGAAGCATCGCAGAGCCCAGTGACCGGTGCCGGTGGTGATTTTGTAAACGCTCGCGAAAGCGCCGGTCATCGCCCGGGGTATGCCCAGGGCTGTCAGGGCCAGGGTACCTTCCTTCAGGTCGCTGTCGCCGAAACTGATGAGCGGTGTCTGGATGGCCTCGTTATACTCTTGCGGGGTAGGCCAGTGCATTTTCTAGAATCCGAAAATAGATAGATCAGATCATATATTCCAAGAAGCGCACCGCGTCTAACCATCCCGAGCGCTCTGCGGAACGGTTTCAGATTTTCTTAATTTTGACACTATGAGTAGTATCAGCTTCTGAGCCGACTTTATCGGCGGTCTTTATCAGACAAAGGTCAAGAAGGAGAATGCCAGGGCCGCCACCAGCATCGCCGTGCAGACGATGATCCCCAGCAACCAGACGACTTTGCCGAAGAACTTGAAAACATTGCCGGCCAGCACGAGACCGAAGGCGCAGACGGCTGTGAGCACCGCCACGGTAATCCGGGGATAAGCCTCCAGGGTCGCCACAGCGGTCCCCAGGTGCATCCTCAGGAGGTCGACGACGCCATGAAGTTGATAGACGAGTTCCATTTCCTCAGACTCCGATAAAATCGTCTATAAATAATACAACGGAGGATCCCCATGGCTGATATGCTCGAAGTCCGCTCCCCCTTCGACGGAGCAGTGATAAGCGAACTGGAGCTGGCTTCGGAAGCGCAGGTAGAAACAGCCCTGACCGAAGCCTGGGCACACTTCGACAACCGCTCGCTCTGGCTGCCGCCATATAAACGAATCGAGATCCTCGAGAAGCTGGCGGCCCTCATGGAAGAGAACAAGGACACCCTGATCTTCACCGCCCTGGAAGAAGGCGGCAAGCCTTATGTCGATACCGTCGTAGAAGTAGACCGGGCGATCCAGGGCGTCAAGCTGGCGGCTCAGGCTGTGGGCAATCTCTGCGGAACCCAGGTGCCCATGGGACTGACCAAATCCTCGACCGAGCGCCTGGCTTTCACCTTCTACGAGCCGGCGGGGGTGGTAGTGTCGATCTCGGCATTCAATCATCCGGTCAATCTGATCATCCACCAGACCGTCACAGCCATTGCCGCAGGCTGCCCGGTCATCGTCAAGCCTGCTCTGGCCACTCCCAATTCCTGCCTGGAGGTGGTACGTCTTATTCACGAAGCCGGTCTTCCGGAAGCCTGGTGCCGAGCCATCGTATGCTCCGACGAGCTGGCGGAGAAGCTCGCCACCGACGCCCGGGTCGGCTATCTCTCATTCATCGGCTCGGCCCGTGTGGGCTGGTATCTGCGCTCCCGGATAGCCGCCGGCACCCGTTGCGGACTGGAGCACGGAGGCGCCGCTCCGGTGGTGATCGACGAGACCGCGGACTTCGATGCGATGATACCGCTTCTGGTGAAAGGCGGTTTCTATCACGCCGGTCAGGTCTGTGTTTCGGTACAACGGATATTCGCTCCCCGGGCGCACGCTGAGCATCTCGCCACTCTCATCGCATCCCAGGCCGGCAAGCTCAAAGTCGGCGACCCTGCTGATCGGACCACCGATGTCGGACCCCTGATCGCCTCACGAGAAGTCGAACGTGTCGAGAGCTGGGTGGCTGAGGCGACGCGAACCGGTGGCATCATCACCGGTGGCGGCGCAAAGCTCGATAACAATTGCTTCCAACCGACAGTCATCCTCGATCCCGCCGTCAACACCCATGTATCGACCCAGGAGATCTTCGGCCCGGTAGTCTGCGTCTATTCCTACGACTCTATCGATCAAGCCATAGATCAGGCCAACAGCCTTCCCTTCGCCTTCCAGGCTTCGGTATTCACCCGGGATCTCGACCGGGCTCTCTATGCCGGTCAGAGACTGGATGCCACCGCAGTCATGGTGAACGACCATACGGCATTCCGGGTCGACTGGATGCCTTTCGGCGGCAGGGACGACTCGGGGCTGGGCCTCGGAGGGATTCCTTATTCAGTAAAAGAAATGTCCCGGGAGAAAATGCTGGTTTTCAAATCTCCCGGAATTCAATAGAAGAGGGCAAGATGACCGGAGCTCAGGATGCCTCGGGGAAATGGCGGGGCTTTTACACTTACAGGCATAATCCCGATGCCGGGTGCGCCTTCGACGCCCATCTGGAAGTCGAAGAAAGCGTGCTGAGCGGCCGCATACATGACGACTACGACCTTGGCGAAGCGACCGTATTCGGTGCTTACAACCATCCTTCCATCAATTTCACCAAAGTCTATGTCTCCGGAGAGCATGCCCCTATCCATTATGTCGGCACGATGAGCGACGATGGGAAGAGCATGAGCGGCACCTGGCTGATCAGCCACGGGCAGATCCGCTGGAGCGGCACCTGGCGCGCCCACAGGAGCCAGGACGGGGAGGCCCGCGCTCGCAAGACGAGCAAGCAGAAGACAAGACAGAAAATCAAAGATAAACAGCTCTGAGATACAATTGGGGCGACTGAATCCAGTCTGAATCTATGTGGCAAGGAGACCAGGCTCATGGCCCTTCTGATCGGCGCAATTGTAGTGATAGTGAGCGCAGCCATCGCGGCGGCAGGAGCGGTACTGGTCCGCAAATGGGTGACCGTGCCCAGTCGCGAATCGGTCAACAATATAGGCGGCAGCCTCTTTCAGGTGATCGGCACCCTTTATGCCGTGCTCCTCGGTCTCATTGTCGTGGACACCATGAACACCATGGCGGAGGTGCGGGTGACCGTGGAGCAGGAAGCCAATGCCGTGGCCAATATTTTCATACTAGCCGACGGACTGCCGTCCCAGACCGGAGAGAGAGTCAAGAAACTGGCATCGGGCTATGTCGATATCGTGATCGACGAGGAATGGCGAGCCATGAGCAAATGCCAGGTGAGCAAAAAAGCAGCCATGACCATGGACCAGCTCTGGCGCCAGACTATCGGCTGCAAGCCCGAGGACGATTCGCAAACCGACATCCGCTCCCAGATCCTGAGCCAGATGGAAGAGCTCGGGGACTGCCGGCGCAAGCGTCTTCTCTCCAGCATGCACGGAGTCTCGCCGGTGCTCTGGGCCGTGCTCATTGCCGGTGGAATAACCACCATTGCTTTCACTTATATGTTCGCCGTGGAGAGCCTGACGATCCAGTTGATCATGACCGGCGTCGTGGCCGCCAGCGTCTCCCTCAATATCTATCTGGTCTTCCTCTTCGGATACCCTTTCTCCGGCGCCTATTCACTGGTCCCGGAAGGGTTCATGGCCGACCGCATTATTTTCAAGATCCGAGAGAGCGGGCTTCTCGACAAGTTCAAGTCCGACGAGATCGACTTGAATCAGCTCCGGGAGCACAACAAGTATCCGGGTCAGATTACACATTAGCCATACTTATCTGGTATAAGGGTCGTATGAGCACCAGATTTGCCACAGTATTGCTTCTTTCGCTGTTTGTCAGCCTTCCCTGCCAGGCTCAGGACAAACAGCAGAATGGCGGCTATATGTCGAACAAGGGCGACGCCCTGCAACGCCTGGAGAAATTCCGGGGCGACCAGTCCAGAGACAATCTTCAATACCACCGGGATAAGCAGAAAAACAGCAATTCAGGTGTGGGGATGCGTTTCGGCTTGCAGCCCGGTATGGCCCCCGGGCCATCTTCATACTATCGGAATCGACCCGGATACCAGAGCCAGAGCCAAAATCAGAATCAGAACAATCAGAAAAACCAATCCCAGTCTCTTGCCCCGGCGCCTCTCATGACCAGGCCTATCCCGGAGCAATCGGGTCCGCCTCCGGGACAGAATTTCAGACGTCCGGACGGAAAGAGCTCCCTTCACAACCCCGGAGCCCCCGGCGAGACGATGGCTGACAAGCTCAAAGTCCTGAAGGGCATGCAGGCCCAGCGAGCTGCTCAGTGGGCTAAAGAGAAGAATATAAAGAGTTCCGAACTTGGTATACCAGGACAACAATAAAAATCTCGAAGAAAGAATCGATACCCTCGAGCAAGCTTCGAAGCAGATACAGGCTGACATCGAGCGGATCAAAGAACGCAATCTTCGAGTAGAAGCGGACAAAGCCTGGGAAACCAGCTGGATTCGCCGCCTGGCAATCGTTCTGATCACTTATCTCGCCGCTTCAGCGCTCATGCATGCCCTGGGCTCGAGACAGGCACTACTCGATGCTTTGATACCGAGCGGCGCCTATCTGCTCTCGGTACTTACCATTCCCGCTCTCAAGCAGTACTGGCTGGCAAGACGCTCCAAAAATCAGCAGTAAGCTGGCGCGTTATACTCATAGGCGTATTTGCTGCCGGAGGACTTATGTCCCGTTTTCTCGCCTTCACAGGCGCCTTGCTGGTTTTTCTCGCCCCCCTCATCCATCCTCTTGCTTGCGCTGCCGAAGAGTCTGCTCTGGAGCTCACTTCCGCCGCCGATCG
>JAGQHH010000189.1 GCA_020431945.1 Cyanobacteria bacterium HKST-UBA02
TCACCGATATGTCACCTGCTTTTTATCTCCAAGATCTCGCTCCAGGTTCTAGCTGAGAGTTTCCTAACGGCATCGATAACCGGAAACCATTAGAATCTCGATGATCTAGCAG
This sequence comes from Cyanobacteria bacterium HKST-UBA02, assembly GCA_020431945.1. The sequence goes on from JAGQHH010000189.1 coordinate 113, forward strand.
CATTATAAGAGGTTTGCTTCGTGCTTCACCAATATATCGATCCGATTCTGGAGATGATCGCGAGCGGCGTCGAAGCCTGGGGTTACTGGGGGATCATCTTGATGATGGCCATCGAATCCGCCAATATTCCCCTGCCCTCCGAGGCGATCATGCCGACCGCCGGAATTCTCGTGCAGCAGGGCAAAATGAACTTTCACTTGGCAGCGCTCGCCGGAGCGGTGGGCTGCGTGGTGGGCTCCATACCCTCTTACTTCCTCGGTATGAAAGGCGGCAGACCCTTTCTGGAGAAGTACGGGCGCTGGTTCCTTTTGAAAGCGAAAGACCTGGAGACCGCCGACAAATGGGTCAACAAATATGGAGACATGACCTTTTTCATCTGCCGCATGCTGCCAGTGGTCCGGACCTTCATATCCTTTCCCGCAGGCGTCCTCAGGGCTCACTTCCTGATGTTCTGCATTTTCACTTTCATAGGATCCTGGATCTGGTGCTACCTTCTCACCTGGGTCGGGGTGCAATTCGGTGAGAATATGGAGATGTTCCGGGGTCTCTGGCACAAGTTCGATATCGCCATCGTGGTCTTCTGCGTGGCTGGTTTCGGCTATTACCTCTACCATCACCTGAAGCCCGAATAAGATCGCCGGCTCAGAAATATTTACTTCTTGTACTGACGCCGTCTGGTGTTCTTCCTGATCTCCAGAAGCTCGGAGAGGAGCTTGTCTCTCTCGGGACCGTCCCAGCGCTTGAGCCAGGAGGCCACCGCCGCCTCGATCATGCCGCTCTTGTCAGGAGAATGAGTGCCATAGAGCTTCTTTAGCTCCAGCCAGATGGACTGGAGAGCCGAGAGCTGATCGGAAGGGAGCTTCACGGTATAAGCGACATATTTGCTCTTCGTCTCAGCGGCTACCGCCCGCTCTTCCTGATCTTCTAATTCTTTTTCGCTCATAAAAACCTCGCCCCAATTGTACAGGATCAGCTCGAAGCCTGTTATCGCCACCGCTACTGGTACCAGAAATCACCGGCGGAGACGGCCGGTACTTCGATATGGGAATATTCCCATTTATTTTCTGGCGGATTTCGCTCAAAATCATCTCTATGATTCAGGACATCCTACGAGCCATCATCCAGCGCATCTTCCGTGACAAGATACTCATGGGTCTGGTCATCATCGGCGTGCTGGCGGTTTTCATGACCGGTAAAGACGGCACCACCGAGCACGGCAAAAAGCTCGACGCCGGGGAAGAAGAGCTCAATATGGCGAATGCCCCGGGGGCGCCAGGTCAAAATGGGGGCCAAAATGGGAGCCAGAATCAGAGCCAGAAGCAGGGCCAGAATCAGAATCAAGCTAAAAATCAAGACCAGTCCCTGGCAAGCAAGAAGCAGCCCCTGAGTCCCGGCCACGCTGCCGATTTCGTCACCTGGTGGATCGGCAACGCCTTCCAGTACGAGCCCGGCGAAGCAAGCAAGGCTCACGAAGAAGCCTTCGGATGGATGACCGAAGAAGCCAGGCGTGCCTTCGAGGTTGAATTCTGGAATGAGGGCATGGCTCAGGGTATCGAGCGAGGCGATGTGGTGGCTGCTTTCCACCCCTATGCGGTGCAGGCCCATGCAGTCAACCCGGACGGCTCGGTGGTGGTTATCATGTCAGCCACAATGGTCACCCAGCTCAGAGGCGGGCAGGAAGTCAACAAGAATCTCCATACAGACTTTCTGGTCACCCAGAACCAGGAAGGTCACCTGAGAATTGCAGCAGTTTACAATCACCCCGAGCCGCAAGTGCCTGCCTACCAGGCTCCGCCCATGTATCAACAGGCTGTCCGCCAGCGAGCCGTGTATTGAGAGCAAGGCCCCGGACATAATTGTGGTATATTGAACTCCTCTCTGGCTCCCGGCCAGTAGAGCTTTACCTGATTACCTTCCTACATTTGCCGAGGTAGCTCAGTTGGTAGAGCAGAGGACTGAAAATCCTTGTGTCGCCGGTTCAATTCCGGCTCTCGGCAAATTTCTCCATGAAAACGAATAAACCAGTCGAGCTGAGAAAGGGTCTCATAGCAAGCTCCCTCTTTCTTGCTGCCTGTTTCCTCTTCAACCTCTCCCTCTTGCTTCTTCAGGCGGGACCATCAAGAGGCGAGACCGCTGAGGGCCAGTCCAGGGATTTCGTAGTCAACCCCTATATTCAGCTGGGAAACAACCCGTCTCTGATGACCAGAGAAAAGCTAGACCTAGTATGGTTCAGCCTCGATCCGGACGGTCCCTGGCAGGTCCGCTACAACAAAAGAGCAATCGAGCCCCGGGAAACAAGGCGGGTGGGCATGATGGCCGGCCATCCCTTTTTCAAGCATGTCGCCACCCTCGACGGGCTCCTGCCGGGCAATCAGGTGGTCTACGAAGTTACCAGAAAAGGCCGGACAGTTTACACCGGTAGCACCACGGCTCGCAAATCCAGGGACCAGGACTTCAGCTTCGCTGTTTTCGGGGATACAGGCGCGGGCTCCTTCGGCCAGCGTAAAGTCGCATTTCAGTGCTTCCAGAAAAAGCCCAATCTTCTGGTCATTCCAGGAGATCTGGTCTACGACCGCGGGCGTGTCTCGGAGTTTCTCAGCCGTTTCTTTCCGATCCTGAACAGCGCCAGAGCCGGCTTGAATACCGGCGCACCGCTCATGGCATCGACACTGACCATGGCGGTGCTGGGTAATCATGACGTGGCCAATTGCGATTACCGGGGTACCGATCTGAACCGCTATCCTGATGCCCTGGGCTATTTCATCTTCTTCGAGCAACCTCTCAACGGCCCCGTGCGTATCGCCAATTCGCGAAACAGCACTCCCTTGAGCGGCAGTGCCGAGAATCAGCTCGACTTCATAAAAGCAGCCGGCAAGAATTTTCCAGCAACAGCTAATTACTCCTTCGACTATGGCAATTCGCACTGGCTGATCCTCGATGCCAACGGCTATATGAACTGGAACGACAACCAGATGCTCGACTATGTCAGAAAGGACTTGAAGAAGAGCAAAGCCGTCTGGAAGTTCGTCTCTTTCCATCAACCATCTTTCAGCGTCGACCGGGTCCATTTCACCGAGCAGAGGATGCGCCTGCTCTGCGACATCTTCGAGAAAGAAGGCGTCACGGCAGTGTTCTCCGGTCATGCCCATAACTACCAGCGCAGCTATCCTCTCAAGTTCGCCCCGAACAGGAACAAGACCGATGGCAAAGCAATCATGAACGCTGATGGCACCGTGGATGGTGAGCTTTCGCTCGATCAGAAATTCGACGGTCAAACAAATTGCTCCCCGAGAGGCGTCATCTATATCATCTCGGGCGCCGGGGGTGCAGCGCTCTATGCCAGAGCCGACGCCCCTCCCGAAGCTCAGCGTTTTAACAAAGTTTTCAAAGGCGACTGTCATTCTTTCACCTATTGCTCGGTCAAAGGAAAACAATTGCGCTTTACGCAGGTTTCCGAAGACGGCGACGAGCTCGATAGTTTCTCCGTCACAAAAGGATCACAACCATGAACGACCCTCTTTCCATCATCCCGGTATTGAGCCAGTATTCGCTCCTGGTGGCAGCCATTCTGGTAGCCGCAGGCGGCATCATGGGCTTCGTCAAAGCCGGAAGCAAGGCGTCCCTGATTGCAGGTCTCGCCAGCGGGGCGCTTGCTGCCATCGCCTACGGTCTGACCTTCCAGGACATGAAAATCGGTCTCATCGTGGGTTTCGTGGTCATGCTATCCCTCGAGCTGATCTTCGCCATGCGCCTCAAGAAGACAGGTAAGTTCATGCCATCAGGCGTCATGCTCCTGGTCTGCTCCTTCGTTCAAGTCATTGTCCTGCTCGGCTTGCTGAAAGTGTTCCAGATATTCTGACCGTTCCCTTTTTCACCACCATATATGATGTCAGATGAAGCAACCGCTTAAATCGCTATCACCTGCGATTCGACCGGACGCCCCGAAGATCGAGCCGGAGACAAGCTTTCCAGGTAGAAGCCCGGCTCCGGCAGCAAACACTCCCTCTTGACCACCCGGCGGAGGCGGCTTATTTTTGCTATACAGTAATTATTTACGCGAACTCCGGTGGCGCCTATGCAGATTCACAAACCGACTCTCAAACTGATTTCTCTCATCGCCCTGGCGACTTTTGCCATACCGCCTTCCGGGGCCGCCACAAGCTATATGAGCCGAGCAATGGAGCTCTATAACAGCGGCCACTATGGAAAAGCCAAAGAGACCCTCATCGAGATCGTTTGCGCCAACCCCCGGTACTGGCCGGCCCACTATCAGCTGGCCAATACCTATTTGAGGCTCAACGACAAGACAGCCGCTCAGTTCGAATACGAGTGGTGCCTCAAGTTCTGCAGGGATAAAAAGGTCAGGAGAAAATGCGAGGAGGCAATCGCCGTTCTCACCAACAACCCGGACCTTGCCCCTTCCCGGGTTGCCCTCACCAAGGCTCGGGAGCATCTGGACAAAGAGCTGAGCAAAATCGGCCAGGATCGGGTGAACGAAGCCCGGCAGACAGCCAATCAAGAAAAAAGTCAGATCCTGGCTGAAGGCGAGGCCCGGGCCAAAGCAGTCCGAAACAGTATAGACAGCCGGGTAGAACAAGCAAGGGAGAATTCCGACAGCTGGATATTCACAGGCGGCATCGAGCGCTCAGGGATGATCAGTCGTGACACCTATAATCAGATCATCAACGAAGCCAACGACCAGGCGAAGTATTTCGAGGACGAAGCAAAAAGAGCCGCCCGAAACGTCAAGACCCCCGGACAGGACGACACCACCGAAGGTCTCAGAAGCCAGCTCGCTCAGCCGGCTGGTCCCTCCGGAGTGAAGCTCTCACCCCAGGGAACTAATCTTTATATAAGGAATTATCAAACAAGACCCTCAACTGGCAAGACCGGTTCTGACCAAGAGAAGTCGGCCAAACCCGAGGCAAAAGAAAGCAAGACCGGCGACTAGTCATTTTTAAACTCAACCGATATCGGTTGAGTTTAAGAATGGGAACCAGACCGAGGCGAGACCTACTTAGCCCTCTTTCATTTTCAGAAGACGGGTACGGGCTTCTTTCAAGGTTTCTTCCTGACGAGAGAAACAGAAGCGAATATATTTCTGACCGGGTCCTTCTTTTTCTCCGAAAAAGCTGGAGCCCGGCACTACTGCTACGCCGATGTCCTTGACGAGATATTTCGTCATGGCAAGGTCGTCACGATAACCGAAAGAGCTGATGTCGCAGAATGCGTAATAGGCGCCCTGAGGCTTGAAGTAAGGAATACCTACCTCATCGAGAATTCCCATCATCGTCTCCCGGCGGGTTTCGTACTCCCGGGCGAGATGCTGATAGAAGGTCTGGGGGAGGCTGACTGCGCAGGCTCCGGCTCTTTGAAGAGGGGCTGGGGCTCCGACTGTTAGAAAGTCATGGACTTTTCGAATGGGCAGGGTGAGGTCCTCGTGGGCGATGGCCCAGCCGACACGCCATCCGGTTACGCTGTAAGTCTTGGAAAGAGAATTGATGGTCACCGTGAGATTTTCCATTCCGGGTAGAGCTGCCATTGCCACATGCTCGTGACCATCGTAGAGAATGTGCTCGTAGATCTCGTCTGTAAAAGCCAGAACACCGAACTTCTGACAGAGGGAGGCGATGAAGGAGAGCTCCTCCCGGGTGAAGACTTTGCCGGTGGGATTGTGCGGAGTATTGATGATGATTGCCCTGGTCTTATCGTTGAAGGCTTTCTGGAGCTCCTCCTCGTCGAAGCTCCAGTCTGGTGGATTGAGTTTGACATAGCGAGGTCTGGCGCCGGAGAGGATGGCATCGGGTCCGTAGTTCTCGTAAAAGGGCTCGAAGACAATCACTTCCTCATCAGGATCCACCAGGGCGAGCATGGCTGCAACCATGGCTTCCGTGGCGCCGCAGGTGACGGTGATATGCCGCTCCGGATCGACAGTAATTCCGGGATAAGCGGCGGCTTTGGCAGCAATGGCCTGCCTGAAGCTCCGGTCTCCCCAGGTGACTGCATATTGATTGATGTCGTCGAGAATCGCTTTGAGAGACGCTTCTTTGAGCTCCAGGGGACAGGGGAAATCAGGAAGCCCCTGGGCGAGATTGACGGCTTTGTGCTGAGCCGCCAGCCTGGACATCTCGCGAATCACCGACTCTTGAAACTGGCTGGCCTTGAATGATGCCGTCTTGGCTAGATGTGTCTGCATGAGTCCCTCTTGCGCTGGGACCTAGATCATACTAGATAGGCAGAAAGTGCTAGATGCAGAAAGTATGCCGGCAGATGGCAAAGCTGTCACCGAATAGCCGGGAGGGACCGATCACCGATACGGAGGGACCGGCGGTGCCGTTCCGGGAGACCACTACTTTGATGTCAGCCCGTCGGTGCCCGGCTTTGAGCCTGTCATTGACCAGCGAAGCGAGGCCTTCGGCAGCATTGCTCTCAGCGGCTGCCTTTTTGAATTGCTTTTCGAACTCGCTCTGCATGCCGGCCTGAAGCAGGACAGCCAGATCGTCGGCTCGGGCGCCTTCCTCTCTGACTCTCTTTTCGGGCTTGCTCATGGACTTCGGCTCGCTTCGGGATGTGGATAAATATGCCACAGATTTGTTGCATATTCGTGGAATGTCAAGCTTCATATTAATACCGAAAGAACCCCGTGGCTACTGGGTTCATGGGAGAAACACGAGTCCCTCCAGAAAAGTTTAATCAAGCCACGCCAGGTCAAGCCACGCCACGCCACGCCACGCCGCGCCAAGCCAGGTCGAGCCGAGCCAGGTCGAGCCGAGCCAGGTCGA
>JAGQHH010000190.1 GCA_020431945.1 Cyanobacteria bacterium HKST-UBA02
CTACGAACCATGAGGTCCCTGGTTCGAATCCAGGCGGGCAGGGGAAACAAAACAAAGTCTGGACAACGATTCGCGAAAGCGGGTCGTTTTTCTTTTGGGGGATAGGACACCGGCCGGCGGCCCATGGGTGGTCTATAGCAGAGAAAATCAGGGTATTTCGCATCGGCTGGAGTCGACACACTGTTGGTAGGCAGGCCGGGCCGGTCGGACTAAAATGAGACTAAGGGTCAGAACGGAAGCCTGCCAGTGTCTTTAAGATGCGATCCCATCGAAAACTGCTAGCCACTGTATATGGTTTCTCATCAAAGGTAACGCCCGGCACACGAATATCGCTCGTGACTGAGGTGCTAAAGGCTGCGGAACAGGACAGGAATTTGACTTCCGGTAACGTCAAGAGAGAGCAGATATCCTTCGATGCAATTCGCTATATTGCGGTAGCTGTTTGCCTTTCGCCATTACTTTTCTTCCTCTTCTGTTGGGTATCTGGGGAAAGGCTTCCGAAAGCGACTCCGGTGGTCAGGAACTACAAGCTTTCAATATCAGGCAATCCACCAACTTTCCAGTTTGACGACGGCAACGGTCTGATTGTAAGGCAGTTTGAAGACATAGACATACGTGAGCTGGATAGTAACTGTGACTATGAAGACTCAGCATGGACAATTCAAAATATGAATCCTGAGTACAAAATTAAGCGTTTGACTTATGGGAGACTTCCAAAAAATTGGACTCAGGATGGGTCACCAAAGCAATTCATCACCGGAAAGCTCTATGGTTTCAATAACGAATATTGCTTCAAAAGAAGAAGTGATGGTTCATATCAAATATTCGAGTCACCGTTTAAGTCGTATGGCTGGCAATTTGACCCAGTACAATCCAACTGAAACTCGGCCGGTACATGACTTAAGCACCTATTTGCTCGAAAGATACCTCTCCACAAAGTCTCCACACCTTCCTCACGACTTCCTTAAAAATTCAGGGAATAATTGAAACATCGGAAGACAAAAAACTAGCCGGAGAACAGGACAATGACACGGAAGAGAAAAACACGACAACGGAAGGAGCGTAAGCTGAAAGAGCTAAAAGAGGCTAAGGAATTAATGGGACGTCGTTTTTGCCGCCTTCCGTTTTTTTGATCACCAAATTGTTTCAGCTGCAGGTGCTAGTCGACACGAAAGAGTCTGAGTGAAAGTCGTCAATGGATAGCGAAAAGAAGAAGAAGAGAATAGCAGCTTTGGTCATTAGCCTACTAGTAACCGTGGGCGTAGCTGCACTGTTTGTACCGAATCTAGGATGGTTTGTATTATCCATTTTCTTCTCCGAGCGTCACAAAACTTCTGTTCCGTTTTTAGTCGAGCTCAGCCAGAATAATCTACCTGTAATTACATATTCCTCCGATGCCCTTCAAGAAGACGGAACTACACCATTCAGCATTTTCGGATTTTACGAGGTGCTCCCTAGCGATAGCTCTCACCGCGCCGTCGTCTGGAAAATAGATCGACTTGACGATTCTAAGGAGGGTCAGAATCGTTTGTCATTTTCTTATGGCGACTGTCCTCCTGGCTACAAGGTGACAGTGCCAGCAGAACCTCTGCTGATCGGACACTATTATGCGGTAAATGTCTCGGATATTGTGAAAAAGTCGGGCGAAGGTAGGTTTGAACTCATTCCGATTGCGCTGTTCCGCCTAGGTGGGAAACTTGGAGTGTACAAAGACCCTGAAAAGTAATTCTATAGTCAAATGAAGCACGTATTGAGCCAAATGAATTCAACTGGGAAGGCCACAAGGTCAAACTTTGGAAGGCATGGTCGGATCGAAGAGATTTCTATGTTCAGATTTAAACTCGTTATGATCTCGATTGGAACTGTCGCAGTATTGAGTTTGCCTCTAGTTGCAGCCCCCACTTGCCTACAGGCATGCGGGAAAGGTTCCGCAATTCCAGGAGATCGAGAGCCCACTGACGAAACAATCAAAGCTCTCTTTCATGATCGTATGTGCGCGTTTAAAGAACTGAGGGATCTATTCTCAGATGAGAAAACCATAGATTACGTCACTGCTTCTGCTGTAGGATCGTATGATTTGCCCGTATTTAGATTCACAAAAGGATCTTGGATTCATGAAGGAAGCGTCGTATCGTTTGAGAGTGTAAGTCACGCTTTGTCGCTTTCTTTGGAAAGATGGCAGCACTATCAGGAATTACTCCGAAAAACAAAAGTAAAAGAAATTGCGAACCGTGGCGATCTCAGTCGCGATCAAGTTGTCTTTATACTCTGGGATAACTCAAATTATCCATTTGGTAGTACGCAGGAAAAATCAATAGTATATTCAGACCGTGAGCCGAACGGTGTCTTCGTAACCTCGATCGATGCATACAGAAAGAAATCCAGGAGCTTGAATCAACTTCAGTTAAATGCCCGTCTTTCGAGAAATTGGTTCATTAGATTTGTGCAGTATTAGAGAAGCGGAGGGGTTCCCCACCGATTCTCAGGAACTCGAATTCACGATATTGCATCCCCAACCATCGTATGAGGCACTGATCGGAATCGACATGTACCCTGGGGTACTCATGGTAGAGGCACCATCGCTCTTCAAAGCTACTTATGCAGCGGGCTCAAGCTTTATCTTCCGGGGCTTTATGGAGGTTGGAAAGCGCATTATTGGTCATACCGCCCTGGGTCTTTTTCAATTGCTCTTTATCAGTGACATTTACTTGCTCAAGCTCTTGTAGCCTGCGTTGCTTTCTTGCCAGAGTCTTTCGCTTCCTGCTCATTATCTTGCCTCGTCGAACACAGCTCGTTAAATATTCTGCCTTTGCAGGAAGTCTTTCAAACCTTATCTAGTGTTTCCGGTATCAATTCGTTATCTCTGGGACGCACCTTCAAACAGCTCCTATGAAGTAGCACTTAAGTATCCCAAGAAGGATTCTGAGCCGTAGGCTCTGCAGTTGCTGTGTATACTTGAGCTCGATTTCGGTGATTATGGGAGCTATGACCACATTGGGATGGGAGACTCTGGAACTCTGGGGCGATGACGTAGCTCGCATCGAACGACTTTCTGGCGGAGTCGCTAACGAAGTGTGGAGCGTGCGCATTGACGGACGCCTGGCGGTCGGTCGACTCGGCAAGAGGAGCGACAGTGATCTCGCCTGGGAGACCGAGCTACTCCAGTACCTCGATCGCCAGGGGTTCGCTGTACCAGTGCCAATCTTGACGAAGGATGGACGGCTGTTCGCGAATGGTCTTGTGGTGATGTCTTACGTGGAGGGCGAACCTGCCGCATCGGAAGCCGACTGGCGTCGAGTGGCCGCCACGCTTCGCCGGATGCATGGATTGACTCAGGGCTGGCCGCAGCGTCCAGGCTGGCGCTCATCACTCGACCTTCTGCACGCCGACTCGGGAACCAAGGTTGACCTCAATTCAATGCCTGCTGAAGGTGTGGCTCGATGCCGGGCTGCCTGGGCACGCCTGCTTGGGCGTCAGACATGTGTCGTTCATGGTGACCCCAACAACCTCGGCAATGTGCGAATAACCCCAGAGCGCGTCGCGCTGATTGACTGGGACGAGTCACACGTCGACGTTCCCGAACTCGACCTGGTTTTGCCCCACAACGCTGCCGGTCTCGAAGACGACGAATTCGATATCGCATCACAAGCCTCAGCAGCCTGGGAAGCCGCCGTCTGCTGGGATGACGATTTCTCTAAACGGAGGCTCGCCGAAGTTCGAGCAATGACTTTACCCGGTAGTACCTGACCCCACTATTGATACCGTCATATTTACTCAAAACTCCACAGTTTTGTTACCGACAACTAAAACGGAAAATGCTGAGCATCGCCAGAAGGAGGGGGCTCAACATCTACACTTTCTCCTCCTGGAAGGAGGCGCTTCAGCCGTGCTAAACTTCCCCAAAATAGCTATCTGGAGCTTGCTCAATGTCCATAAAACCCCAAAGGCTGCTCCTTTTGCTCTGTTGCCTCTGCCTCCTGCTTCTAACTCCTGCGACCTGCCATGCTGGTCCGATTTACGGTAAGAAGGATCGTCCTCCTCTGCCATTTGAGAGGACTACAAAACTATTTACGCCTGATCCATATTCCAGTATGCCCGAGGGACGCAGCGGAAAGACCTACGGCATAGCTGTGATTCCCCCGATTACTGGTACCTCGGACGGGGGCGAGAAAGCTATCGCAGAACTGGTTGGACATATTCCTGCGGTGAGCATGGTTATTTCTCTGCCAAAAAGTGACCCCCTCTATCTATTCAAGTTTTTGAAGTACATGAAATCAACAGGAAGAAGGGTCGATTTTCTCCTCATTGCCGGGCATGGTTTGCAAACAATAACTCAATCCGACACACAAGTATTTGGTATCAAGCTTGGTTCCGACAAAAGTCAATGGCTGGTACCAGTGGCTCTGGATCTTCAAGCAATGAACAAAGAGCTTGGAGAACTCAGCACATCGGAAAGCGACCCCGCCAAGTTGAAGAGCTTGTGCGACAGCCTGGACCTCATTTATGAAGGAAGCTCTGCTCTCGCGCCTGGCGCACAGCTCGTTCTGCATAGCTGCTACGCGGGCCACGACGATCAAACGGAGATGATGAGAACATTTGCCACTGCGTTTCTCGGAGTCAATGGCGGCAGTGCTATCGGACCGAAATATGCAATCCAATCATCGGTTCTCGGCAACGTCAATCCACAAGGAGCATTGAGCAACCTGAGCGAAATTATCAAAGAGCGCGCGCTGCAAGTTGGCAAAAGTCTCAAAGCCAGAAGGTACATCAAGCCGGGTGACGCTTTTATTGATACCCAGTTTTTCACTGAGCTGGCAATTCCAGCAGGTCAGATCAAAGTACCTGCCTGCTGCGGCAAAGATAAGGAAGCCTGGCGAAAGTTCATTGGACTGTGGCTTGCTCCCTCAGGTAATCGGATCAGAGTTTCTAGCTCTGGAGGTAATGAGTTAAAAGGAATAATCGAAACGGTGGCTCCCGGCAGCATTTTTTCAATTAATGCGGGGGATGTGTCCTTTTTGAAGGCTTATCCCAAAACAAGTAATACGATCGTGACCAACAATTCTTACTGCTATGGAAAGAAGAAGGACAATATAGCCCCATTCACTACGGGATACATGGAGCTGACTATTTCAAGCGATGGCAAGAAAATTAGTGGAAAGACAACTGTCAATCGCTATTACGATGGCTCGACCACCTGGGATGCTGGAACCGTGGAACGCAGTGTCGACTGGACGCGCATCGGAAACTAGCTTCTGAAGCGCACCATCAGGTTTCAGAACCTGAGAGCCACCTCGTCACCCCAAGAGCAGCCTGCCGTCCAGTGGCGAAGCATGCGGTGAGCAGATATCCACCAGTGGGCGCTTCCCAGTCGATCATCTCGCCTGCCACGAAAACCCCCGGCACAGCCTGGAGCATGTAGTTATCATCCAGCGAGCTGAAGCAAACACCGCCGGCGCTACTGATTGCCTCAGCAATGGGTCTCGGGGACTTCACAGTAATTGGCAGAGCCTTCACAAACCTGGCAAGGACAGCCGGATCTTCCATCTGCTCTCGGGTGAGAACCTCATACAGCAAAGCTCTCTTCAAAGCATCATTGCCAAAACACCCCTGTAGATGTCGTGACATTGAGCGCGAGCCTCGAGGGCGTGACAGGTCCTTCAGTACTCGCTCTGCGCTGCGCCCGGGCAGTAAGTCAAGCTCGAAAGTAGCGTTCCCGTGAACGTTGATGTAGTCTCGCATACGCCTGGAAAACGCGTAAATCAGGCTACCTTCCACTCCGTACTCACTGATGAGCAGCTCCCCCTTCCGGGTTTCGGAGTTCCCGTCGAGATCCATGAATGTGAGCGATACTGCTTTCAGTGGCGCTCCTGCGAATTTTTCACGCAGAGGCTCGGTCCATGGGACATCGAATCCACAGTTTGCGCTCTGCCACGGTGCCATCTCGACGCCTCGATCCTGCAGGCGCTGGGACCACGAGCCGGTCGAGCCGAGCTGAGGCCAGCTGGCACCACCCATCGCCAGGACAAAGGCATCGGCATGGACGGTCAATTCGCCATCAGGACTTTCCATCCGTAATGAGCCATCATCTTCAAATCCAAGCCATTTGTGGCTGACATGAAAACGTACCCCGCTTTTTCGAAGACGATGCACCCAGGCGCGAAGTAAGGGTGCCGCCTTCATCTCGGTGGGAAAGACCCTGCCGGAGGTGCCGACAAATGTATCGATTCCGAGCCCATGTACCCACTCTCGCAGCGCCTCCGGAGGGAACCGATCGAGAACTGCTTGCAACTGGCTCTGCCGGTCACCATAGCGCGAGCAGAAAGTCGGGTAGGGCTCGCTATGGGTGATATTCAATCCCCCCAGACCAGCCCTGAGGAACTTCCGGCCCAGGGTAGGCATGGACTCATAGACATCTACGCTGGCGCCGGCACCGACCAGCACCTCCGCAGCCATGAGACCCGCAGGTCCTCCGCCGATGATAGCAACGCTGCGACCCTGGCAGTCCTCCGGGACTATAGATGACAACTGTGGATCGGGCTCTGGCATGAAGGCATTTTATCGCGTCAGCCTCTGATAGCAGAGCGTCTAAGGCTTGATGAGGAAAACTGAAGCTACTTTCGAGAGGCAGTCGGGACATAATAAATGCTTACCCGCAGAGAATTCAGCTACTTGCTCATGCTTGAAAGAAGAAAAGTCACAGGACGGCACCATGGAAACATACGAGAAAGAAGGCATTACTATTCATACCGTGAAGGGCAAGGAGAGGGGTGAAGACTTCACCGTCTTCGGTAGTGTTCACGGTAATGAGTACTGCGGCTCCCGGGCTCTCGAGCGTATTCTTCAAAACTTGAGACACGGAAAGATAAGGATCAGAGCTGGAAACTTCACATGCGTGCCCATCGCAAATCCGCTCGCCTTCGAGCAGAAAAAGCGCTTCGTAATTCACAATCTAAACCGTGCTTTCTATCGCCGCGAAGACAATGAAATCACGTGTCAAGAGCACCGCTACGCCAATGTGCTCGCACCGCTTCTAGAAAAGCAAGGCGGGTACTTTCTCGACCTCCATTCTTATACTGCACAAGGAAACGCCTTCGCCATCCTGGGCGGGGAGATGTCTGACAAATTCAAAGCCTTCGCAAAGTCATTAGGTGTCTCGAGGCTGATTTACGGATGGGGAGAGGTCGTAAGAGACGACAAGACCCATGAGGATGCACGCATGGGTCAAGGAACCGTCAACTATGCCCGGCTGCCCGAAAATGGGATGTATTCCATCACACTGGAATGTGGTCATCATCACAATCCTGATGCTGCGGACATCGGCTACCAGGCGACTCTGAATGTCCTGAAGATGCTGGATATCGCCGACATCGATGAAGAGCTCTTCGAGCCAGGCATAATGGGAGGCGAGCAATACAGCATCAAACTAAAGTACGTTCAATTCAAAACGAAAGACGGGGAATTTTCAAGAGACTGGATCAATATGGATTCGATTCGCGAAGGAGAAACTATTGCCACCTATAGCGATGGCGAGGAACTAACAGCACCACAAGATGGTTTCATCGTGCTGCCAAATATGAATGCCACCATAAACGATGAATGGTTCTTCTTTGGAGTACGGGAAGACTTTTGACGGACCTCCCAGAGGTCACTGACTCTTCGGCTCTCCTGCTCCGACTCTCGCTTCAATCTTTTTGGTGGCAGCCTTCATGTTTTCGATAGCGTCCTTCAGTGAAACCAGCGTCGGCTCCTTCTCGCCCAGGTGTCTTTGAGCTGCTTTCAGAATTTTCTCGCTTTCGACAACCTGATCTTGATACCAGACCAGCCTCTCCTTATCCGTTTGACCGAGCTTAGAGAACTGGAACGCACAAACAACGCCATACAGATCCATGAGATTGTAAATCTCGTCCTTCATCGCCTTGCTGTTGCTGGGCTTTTCCTGGGCCAACTTGTCCACACTACTCATCAGAAATCCGTTCACCTTATCTATATCCACCGACTCTTGAAGCTTCGCAGCTTCCTCTGGCTTCAAGGTTCGCAATTTAGCGACAGAGTCAACACCAAGCAACTCCCAACCCGCAGCTTTGTCTTGCATCCAGGGAGCAGACGCCGAAACCTGCTGATCCGATGCTTGCGGTGTACATCCCATCAAGACGGACGTCAAAGCGATTACCAGTACTAGTGTTCTCATCATGAGTTGCGATCCTCTCTTCCCCATGTGACAACCAGACAGGGCGAGGGGAACGTGCCCAAGATGGTCCAATATATCATAGTCTAGCTCAGCGACTGTATTTGCTTGACCTCGCTCGTCGCATCATAGGTAAGCCTACCGTCTCTATAGAGAAGCGCCCAGGCAATAAGGTCTTTGCCGCGATTGGCGTGCTAAAACTTACACGTCAATCCAATCAAAGAAGAGAACAGCGCACAAGCAAATCCAATACCGGCAAGCCCCCGACTTCGAAACAATCCAAGAAGGAGAAATCCAGTCAAGGTAGCAATCAGACTCATATGGAGCACTTGAAGCATACCGATCCAATAAGTATCCATCCTGCAGAAAGTCGATCCCCACAGGTAAACAGCTACATGCAGTGAGAGGTAGCCGGTCAAAACCGATGCGGCTCTACTACTCAGGAAGAAACGACCGAGCCACAGGCGCCTGTTAACTCGAATTGAATACCAAGCACATACTCCGGTCAGTCCTAGAAACAGAGCGGCTCCAAAAAATTGCGGAAGCGTCTCGACTCTCCACAGCTCAACTTGTGCTGGAGTCAAGGCCTCACGCGCGAACCATAGTGCGCGCAGATAGCAAGCAGTTCCGGATGCGATTAAGAATCCCGCAATTAGAAAAGCCGGTCTCATGGTTTCCTCCATAGAACTATTATATTCCCGGAGCACCGTCACTCCCCGGGACACTAGCGGTTCTTCTTCGTTACCACCTGGTCGAAGGTAGCCGCGAAGGCTCGTTTCTCCTTCTCGCCAAAAGGGCTCGGACCACCACTCTGCAGACCGGCATCCCGGAGATCCTGCATAAAGTCCCGAATCGACAGGCGCTCAC
>JAGQHH010000191.1 GCA_020431945.1 Cyanobacteria bacterium HKST-UBA02
TTGCCTTTTCTCCAGAGGTTGCTGCCGAGACCGACAGCTCCCCCGGTGGCCACCCCGGCAATCGCTCCGGCTCCGACGCCTCCGGCGACGATGGGAGCGAAGATGATACCCAGCAAGGTACCGCCGGCGGTCCAGGCTGCCGTGCGGGCTACACCACTGGCGACCGTCGCCTTGGTGCTTCTTCCCTTGAGGTTTCCGTCTTTCTCGTGCACGCTCTTATCGTCCTGCTCGGCAGTGATTATCGCCGAGAGAGGATAACGAACGCCATCAGGAGTGACGGCGTTGGTAAGACGCAGGCTCATCTGCCCATTGCTTCCGCCAAGACCGCTCTTGTCGGCGCTCACTACCTGACCTTCGAGCCGGGTGCCGGCAGGAAGGACCATATCGCTGCCCAGATACATGGGAGCGTAGAGCTGCGCGTTGAAGATGTCTCCTGGTTTGGCCACGGCGCTGTCTATAGGACTCGTTAGCGCGCAGTCGAGGATGGTGCCGGTAGGCACATAAGCGACATGCCCTTGAAGAGTCTGGCCGTTGTAGGTTTGAGCCATAGCGGGGAAAGTCGGTCCCAGCAAGAGAACACCTGCCAATGCCAACGTTAAGGGTGTTCTTTTCATAGAATGCTCCTTCTAGCTATCAATGCCTCCAGTACAGTCCGAAGAATAGCACAAGGTCACACCGCTGGAAATCAACAAGCGCCACCACCTTCTGCGATAGCACAGGTGATACCAGCTAGATGGCACATACGGTGGCGTTTTCAGCGACTTAACAGCGCTCGCATGGCGTCCGGACATTGCTTGAAATAGTTCCGATAAACAAACCTGTCAAGAACCAGATCCACAAGAGAGGAAGCGAACCTTCACCTATGCTCGATAAATACTATCTTTTATCGTATTTTTTATTTAAAGCAATCAGGGACGGTATCAGAGCAATCTCGGCAGCGAGCACCTTCGATTGAGGCTTGCCCGCTGCCGATAAAATCAGTCCTGAATTCAGCGCCTGTCGACGCTTCCCCCGCATCTACGGCAGCGGGACGGGATGTCCGGCGCTTCGTAAGGATGCTCGCACCGGCGACAGAAGTGCCCGGAGTGAGGCTGGCTGCCACGTCGCGTTTCGGTGCGCCGACGGCGCTTGAGCAACGAAAGCAGCCCCAGCACTGCCAGGGCGATGATGATAATCTTGAACATCAGAATGGTCCTCCGACATACTCCGAAGGAAGCGGCACCACCGATGGAGCCTGATAGGACACTGGTCTCATCAAGTCGTACGGAATATCCACGTGCTCGCCTTCTGCGGGCTGCAGCAAGACCACCTTGCTCTCCGGGTCACGCGCTTCGATCTTGAAGACCGTGCCATCCGGAAGCAAGTAACGAATCACCCTGAACTCGACACCTTCACGTGTCTCCTTCGAGTGCAGTTCGACGACATCGCCGTCGCCAATCACGAATCTCTGCTTGCCGTCGACGACAACCTCGAGCAGGCGGAAGTTCTCGGAAAGCAGGCGTTTATCAGGCGGCAGACCGACATTGCTGGTCTTCCAAACCTGCACCACCTGGTGCCCGGCGACATTGAACTCAGCAGTCATGCGGCCGTACTCGAAAAGGCGGCGCTGCTCGAGAGTTCCATCCGCGAGGAAATAGTCCGCCTTCACCGGCCAGCTGACCATATACGACGAGTCGCTGCGATAGAAGCGCTCGTAGGTCATGCGAAGGGTTTTGCCGTCTGCATAGAAATAGCTGCCGGACTCCTTCTGACCCAGCCAGGCCAACTCCGATTCGAGGCTGCCGTCCGTATAGAACGTCTTCTGGGACTTTTCGATAACGCTCTTGACGATAAGCTCGAGACGAGGATTGCCGTTCTCCCAGAAGGTCTTGTTCGACTTGAGGACACCCTGAAGGTTGTAGGAGGTGACATAGGAGACCACCACCCCATCGCCGAAACGCCCTGTCACGACATAGTCGCCGCCGTCCAGCCTGAGACCGGACCGAGCGAGACTGCCATCCAGGCGATACTGCTCATCGGCGAGCCAGTGGCGACCGACGAGATCGAGGCGGACATGCGCTTTCACAGGAGCCACGGCCGAGCCCCCGGCAGCATAGTAACGCCAGAATTCACTGACGGTGCCGTCCTTCCGGTAAAGTACCAGACCGGTCTCGCCATTGGCGAAGTACACCCTTGCATCGATGGGAGTAAACCCGTCCGGACCGTAACGCACCAGACGTTGCTCTTCACCGATTCCCTGCGGAGGCAGCTGCACCCTCAGAGACGGATTGTTCGAGAAGGGGACCTGTTCGAGATGCTGGTCTTTGTAGTGCCTGGCAACCTCGTGTACAACGAAGCCCGAGGCGGTAATCAGAAGAGCTAGAGAGAGAGCCACAACAATGCTTTTCCGCATACGACCCTCCTTTTCCTGTTCAGTTTCGGTTGTGCCCCCAAGCCATGCTCGATGGCGATTGGCTTGGTGGGCGGCGATTGCTAATGCTTGCTAGCTGGTACTTATACTGAAATGTCTTTGATGAAATAACGAGGGAAAAAACACCAGACATCCAGACACATCCAACAGGGGAAAATCGAGAAAAGAAATATGAAACCGGACTGTTTACATGCTTCACCCTCGAACCCAAAATGGCAGAGCTGCGCCAACCATTTCGTCCCGAAGCCATTCCTGATATCATGGCTGACTCGCATTGAGAGTCACTAGAAAGAGTGAGTTGTAAAGCCAGATATAGCTGACTTTCTTGTGGGTATAAATTCTTAGATGCTGAGAAGCCCACTCCGCCCACGAACTACGAACCTGGGAGTCGAGCGAATGAATCAAATTGTGTGGCAGGTAGCTGCTGTCACTGATCCGGGACTCAAGCGAAAGGAGAACCAGGACAACCTTTTTGTCAGCAAAGACAACAGGGTCCTGGTTGTAGCAGACGGAATGGGCGGCATGCGAGGCGGCAGCAGAGCCAGCAAGATTGCCGTGGAAGCAGTGAGCCAGATGTGGGACAGCAAGAAACCCCACGACTCAGACCATGCCAAGATTCAACAATGGCTTTTCGAGGCCGTATCGAAAGCCAACGAGCTCGTCTATAACGCAGCCGCCGCCGATCCGGCGGTGAAAGACATGGGGACCACCATCGTAGCCGCCATACACTCACCGGACGGAAGCCTCCAGATCGCCCACGTGGGAGACTCCCGGGCTTATCTAGTACGGGACGGCAAGACCATCGTCCTCACCCAGGATCATTCCGTGGTCATGGAAATGGTCCTGCAGGGAAAAATGACCGAAGAGCAGCTCCGCTCGAGCCCCTTCAGGCACTATCTCACCCGCTGCGTCGGGCACAAGAACAAAGTCGAGATCGACAAGACGCCCGCCGAGATCAAGTCCGGCGACTGGCTGATTCTATCGAGCGATGGTCTCTCCTCCGTCGTCCATGACGAAGAAATCGCCGAAATAGTCACCACTTGCGATACTCCCAAGGAAGCCTGCGACGACCTTCTCAACGAGACCCTGGCCAGGGGAGCCCCGGACAATGTCACCATCGTCTGTGTCTCCTACACCCAGGAGCCCTCCGATGTTATCGCCTCGAAAGCAGTGAAGACCGACAACAAGTCGGTCAAGCACTGACAAGACGCTTTTTCCGCTATCAATCGGGAATCACCAGACCAAACATTCTACGATATCCTATCATAGTTCACATCCAAAGCAGGAGGGCTCGAAAGCCGGGATTGACCCGACCGACGAACACCTCCCGAGGCTCAATCAAGAGCCTCCACGCTGAGACAGCGTGCTACTTGGCGTGTGCCGCCTTGGCCCGCTCGGAGAGCGGCTTGTACATCCAGAGGTTCTCCTGGCCGATGTTGTCCTGCGGCCACTTGCAGCCACCCATGAAGTACTGATCAGGGATGAACTCCCGGGGCAGGCTTTGCATCACGCAGAGCCAGGATTCCTGGGGCCTCGTGAGAACCAGACCCGCTTCTTTCACCCGCTTGATCCCGGCGGTCAGACAGGCAATGGCTGCCTCCTGCTCCGGATTGGTGTAGCGGTAACCAATCGACTCGGCCCACTTCGCCACGTGATAGTGGCTGGAGGCGTTCTCGATATAGTCATAGCCCTGCGCGATGGCAAACCGCTCCATGGCACCGGGAGTGTACCGGGTGACATCGGGAACGGCACTGCCGACCTGACCGGGGCTCCGCTTGCTCTTCCAGGCTCGCTTGAAGAGCTTCAGGAAGAGCTTGGGGCGATCCACGAAACGGAAAGGACTCTCGACGAAATCATGGAACTGCTGATCGCCAGTGGCATCGATGATCCTGGAACCGGGAATGAAACCATAGACCGACAGCTCCACCGAGCTCGCTCCATCCGGAGCGCCAGCAATGGCAGGCTTGTTGATCGGGTCGTCATACGGGAAGTCCAGGAGACTCGTGTCGTTGGCACGCGCAGTACCGTCGTATCGCCGGTCACGCAGAGCCGCCTTGTAGATGAGCTCGGACATTCCGGCATGCATCCGACCGGTCCAGGCGAAGACCTTGAACTTGAGGCCGTCGCGCTTGATGATCAGGGCGCCGTACTGCGTCTTGTAGACCGCGTTGATGTAAGGGAAGCGAATGAAGCCCTTGCGTCCCCCGAACAACCGGTGGTCGTTCAGGTTACTGACCTCATCGCCGAAAAAATCTCCTTCCGTTTGCTCCCGGACCGAAACTTCGCGCCCCTGAACCTCACCGAGCAGGGCTTTCACCTGCGGCGAGATCAGATGCTCGAAGATATCCCGGTCGGAAACCTGAGAGACAGGAGTTAAACCAAGTAGCTCAGGAATGCTGTATTCCTGGAAGATGTCTTTGGTGCTCATCTTCGTTTGCTCCATAGTTAACCGGATAGTCATGCCCGGGGCTGGTGCTCCGGGCATGCGGCAAAGGAATTTTTGTTAGGTATTGGTGCTGAAAAAACTACGCCTTGTCAGGCTCGAAACCTTCGGAAGCTCGCTTGCTGATCGGCTTGTAGAGCCAGAGACAGCGATCGCTGATATTGTCCTGAGGCCACTGCGGACCGCCCATGTTCAGATGAGCCGGAATCGCTTCCGGGCTCATGCTCTGCATGATGCAGACCCAGGACTGCTGCGCCCTGGTGAGCGGGTGACCGGCTTTTCGAATAGCCTCGAGACCCTGTGAGAGGCGCTCGAAGATATCCTTGTCGGACGGATAGCGGAAGCTGTAGCCATGACTGAGAACCCAGCGGCAGACATGATAGTGGCTGGGAGCAGCCTCGATCAGGTCATAACCGCACTTGGCCGCAATCGCAGCAAAACCCTCGAGCACGCTGTCCGAGACATCCGGAATCGGGACTGCGTACTGGCCGGGAGCGCGCTTCGACTTCCAGATGGCGTCGAAGTACTTGGCGAACTCGTCAGGCTTTCCGACATAGCGGAAAGGGAACCTCACGAAAGACTCCAGCTCGGTATCGCCCATGATATCGGCGATGCGCGAGCCGGGCATATAGGCGTAGATGGAAATCTCGACACTGTTGAGCGTTTCGCTCAGGCGCTTGTGAAAAACAGGGTCGTCGTAACGATAGTCGAGGAGAGCCGTATCATTGGCACGCCTGGTCCCATCGAAGCGACGGTCCCTGAGCGCAGCCTTGAGAATCAACTCGCCTCGCCCCTTCATCACATCTCCGAACCAGCAGAGAACTTCCACCTTGACAAGATCGCGCTTGACGATGAAGGCTCCGTTGGTGGTGCGGTAGAAATTGTGAACATAGGGGAAGCGAACAAAACCGTCCTGACCGCCGTAAAGCCGGTGGTCATTCAGGTTGCTTACCTCATCGCCATCGAACAGACCCTTGAGGGTTTCCATAACCCGGGGGTCGGCTCGCTCGACGATAGGTCCAAGCAAACCCTTCGTAATCGGAGACACAAGAAGCCGCCAGATATCTCGATCCTCTGCGCGGCAAATTCCAGTGACTCCCAGAAGGGCAGGATAATCAGCAGTGCTGAATCTGTTCCTGCTCATTGTCAGTCCTCGTGCAAAATCGCCCGGGAGCGGTGCTCTCGGACAACTGCTTTTGCTTATGTGTGGTATATGCCGCTCGATGCCTCTGCCGGTACGGTCGACTGTGATCAGCCGGGGCATTGCATCGTTAGCGTTAAAGAAAAGTGCTCGTCGGGAAAGGTTTTAGTTTTGAAACACCGAAATGTTGATGAATTCAGAAAGAACACAACAGCTTATAAAGAGGGAGATAGAACGATCAACGGGATTGTCAACAGATCGACTCCACCCGGACCCCGCCTGAAACCCCGTTGACAACAACAAAACCGGGCACCAGATAGCCACCGGCACGAATTGACAACTATAAATCCACTCTCCGAGAGCTATACAAGCCTGAAAACGTTAAGAGTTTCGGAACTGCGCAACCGCATGACAACTAGCAATTGACCAGGTCGATGATTTCCCTGATATCGAAACCTACCAGACCCAGGGAATCGAGATTGCGGCCCTGACTCCTCAGATCGCAGCCCGCCACCGCCGATGCGAGATCGATGACACTGTTGATCGTCCCCACCGGGGAGCGACTCCGGGAGCCGAGATCGCTCAGGATACAGAAGACCTCTTCAACATCCGCCCTCAGGACTTCGACACTGGCGTCCTGGTCGAGATTATCCAGATTCATGATCCCGACGCCGAAGCGTTCGAGGAGCCCGGAAACCGAAAGCACTGCAATCTCATCGGAAGAATCGCCCCTCAGGGCAATCTCGCAAAGAGCCTCGAGAAACCCCGGCGCCGCACAACCGAAAGACCGGGCGATGGCCTGGACCTCTTTCTCGATGGAACGAAGCAAACCGGCAAGAGCTCTCGATCCGAAACCAATCTCCAGGCTGTCACCATGACTGCCGAGCAAGGCGCTGAGAAGGATCACAGGACGAATAAGACGCTCGACATCACTGAGGCCGCGTTCGATGACATTGGAAGAGGGCACGATATCGCGCTTGAGAGAACGGGCCACCGACATCCCCCGGCGCATCTCATTGCGCTCGACACTGGCGAAAGCAATGCGCTTCCGCAACCCTGATATCAAAAGTACTCCAGACTCTACCGCCAGGTAATCATAGAGCCTGCCCAACTCCAGGACACTGATCTGCTTGTCGCAATCGCCGGCCGAAAGCTCATGCCTGAACTGAAGAGCGGCTCCCAGAGGAGCGTTCACCAGACAGACCGTCTGACCGTCCCGCAAGTGCGCCGAGAGAGAATGAGCAATCTCACCGTATCTGGTGCTGTCCGCGCAAATAAAAATGCCGTCTGCCCGGCTTATCGTCTCGGCTTGACTGAGAGCATCATCGGCTCTTCCCGCCGGAATCGCGCCGCGATCGGCGCAAACCGAGGCGCCCCGGTCGCGAATCTCGAACTCCGCGACATTCTCGGGAAGATTCGAAACCGATCCCAGAACCCCGATACAGGAAGAGCGTAAAAGGCTCGCCAGGGCAAGGGCTTCCACGCCGTCGCCGTAAACACAGACCCTCTCTTTTCCCGGTGCCAGCTCCGCCCTCAAGCTCTGGACGGCTTTGAGACCGTTTTGAAATACAGGACCAGATGGAATCACGAGAGATCTCCACGTTTTCCAACGAACAACCTGACAAAAGCCGCACCGACCGAGACGTGCTTCGTCTCAGCCAGTCTCATATGAGCTTGGCTCTGCTACACAAGAAAGGATAGACAGGTTGCGATCTGAAAACAAGTCCTTTTGACAAGGTTTAACGTAAGTTGTAATCAGCGTTTTAAGAAAAATGAAGACACTATATAAGATGCTACGACACAAGGGGCCAGCAAATATACTTTCACAACATATGGCTATTATCCACTTTGACAGCGACGCCGAACTCGAGTACCTGAACGGGCTCACAGTGGGCATTATCGGCTATGGCAATCAGGGACGCGCTCAGGCCCTCAATCTCAGGGACAGCGGAGTAGACGTCCGTGTCGGAGCCAGAGAAGGAGGACCCTCCGAGAGCCTCGCCCTCGCGGACGGCATGGAGACCTATGAGATCGGCAGAGTCGTCTCCTCGAGCCAGATTCTCGTCCTCACCCTCCCGGACGAAACAATGGTTTCGGTGTACCGGAACGCCATCGAACCCTTCCTCACCGCTGAAAAAACTTTTGTTTTCGCTCATGGATTTGCCGTCCATCATCATTTGCTAAGGCTACCCCAGGAAGCCGACATCATACTGGTGGCGCCCACTGGCCCCGGACATCAACTCCGCACCCTTTATCTCGAGGGACGTGGACTCCCGGCTCTGATCGCAGTCGAGCAGGACTTCTCGGGCTACGCCCATAAACGCTGCCTGGCCTATGCCCGGGCCATCGGCTCCACCCGCGCCGGTGCCATCGAGACTACCTTCGCCGAAGAGACTGTCACTGACCTGTTTTGCGAGCAAGCCGTCCTTTGCGGCGGACTCCCCGAGCTGATCAAAGCCAGTTTCGATACCCTGGTGGAGAAGGGTTATCAACCTGAGCTCGCTTATATCTCCTGTCTCAAAGAAGTGAAATTGATCGCCGACCTCCTGTTCAGTCGCGGACTGCCGGGAATGCGCCAGGCAATTTCCACCACCGCCGCTTATGGAGCAGCCCTGTCCGGTCCGGAGATCATCGACGGCCGCGCCCGGGAAAAACTTAGCCAGATCCTTGCCCGGATCGAGGATGGCCGTTTTGCAGATGCCTTTATCAAGGACCTTGCCTCGGGGGATAGCCGCCAGGGGGGTGTTCTGGGTGAGCAGCTCAGAGCAGAGAAACACTCGAGGCTGGCCCGCACCGGGACATATCTCTCCTCATCGATTCACTTTTAGATCGCGAACTGGAGATTGTCTATAAGTCGCACATCGCCTAGATGAGCAGCGACAAGTACCACAGCCTCTCCCGTGACCGAAGCGAGCGGCTCGAGACTGTCCGGATGACAGACGTCCAGGTACTGCACGCGAAAACCGCTGGACTCGAGATTCGCCTCTTCGGACGAAAGAACGGCAGCCACGTCCTCACCTTCAACCACCCTCCCGGCCACGGACCGGAGAGCCTTGCTGAGAGCTGGAGCCAGCTCCTTTTGCTCGCTGCTCAGATACTTGTTTCGAGAGCTAAGAGCCAGACCGCTCTCTTCTCTTACCGTGGGAACGCCGATTATCTCGATGGGGAAATCCAGATCACGGACCAGATGCCGGATCACCTGGAGCTGCTGGAAATCTTTCAAGCCGAAAAAAGCACGATCCGGCCCGACGATATTGAAGAGCTTGGCCACCACCGTGGCCACTCCTTCGAAGTGACCCGGCCTGAATGTCCCGCAAAGCCTGTTTATGAGAGCAGCCGGTGGAATCACCCTGGTGCTCTCGCCGGAATCACCATAGATCTCTCGGACTTCCGGGGCGAAGATCAAATCGACACTGTGTTTCGAGCAAATAGCCGCATCCTCAGCCAGGGTCCTGGGGTAACTGGCGAAGTCTTCCCGGGGTCCGAATTGAAGCGGATTGACGAAAATAGACACCACAACGAAATCACACCCGCCGCGAGCCCTGGCGATCAATTCTTCATGACCTCTATGCAGGGCGCCCATGGTCGGAACCAGTCCCACCACGGCATTCCGAAGCCTGGCCTGAGCTATGGACTGTCGCACGGCATCAATGCTGCCAACCACATTCTGCAGACTGTCCTGCACCGCCATAAGCTTCTTCCTCCCCGGAGAAGCAAAATAGTAACGCCTGAAGACCGGCCGCCCGTTCAGGAGCGCCTAATTTTGTCATAATTGTCACTTTCCCGAGGTAAAACTGGTTTCCATGTCCCGCCTTCAGTCTCTTTTTCTGGCACTGGTCTACCTGACCACCTTAACAACCGTCTTCTGCCCGGAGCCCTGTGCAGCGGCCTCCCCGAGCCTCCGGACCGAGACTACCAAAAATGCCGCCGCTTACAACCTCGCAGCCAG
This sequence comes from Cyanobacteria bacterium HKST-UBA02, assembly GCA_020431945.1. The sequence continues at coordinate 9,944 of JAGQHH010000191.1, forward strand.
GGTCCTGGACGCCTGTGGCGGCCTGGACCGGATAAAAGCCTTCAATGCCACCGTATGTCGTGCCACCGGCAAACTCGACCAGATCTCCTCCATATCAGGCTCCTCGAACGTTTTCGACTTCTCCATCACCACCCGGGGCCGGGAGCAGCGAATCGAAGTATCCTTCATGGGTCAGCCGGTAATTACAGGCTATGACGGCAAAACATGCTGGACTCAGCAGGGGAAGAACATCCTGCCCACCGACGAAATCACTGCCGAGCGGGTCCGGGAGGATCTGGACCACGGACTGCTACTCCTCGAGCATGTCCTGGAGCCGGGGCGAAAATTGAGACTCGGAGAACAGAAAAGAATCAGAGACCGCAAGACCAGGGGACTCATAGTAATGGCCGACGACGGCAAGGAGACCACCTTTTATGTCGACGAGAAAAGCCATCTTGTCTTGCGCTCCGAGTATGACGGCGTCGACATCGAGCAGGGCGTTAAATGCCTCAAGGCATACGAGTATCGGGATTATCGCCAGGTCGCCGACACGCTTCAACCCTTCGAGTCCGTGGAATTCTCCGGAGATTCCCGGGTTGGTGTCGTCACCATCAGCAACATGCAAACAGGAATCGAAATTCCCCGGGACTACTTCTCCATGCCTGTGCAGGACAAACCCGAGCGGCTGAGCCGCGGACCGGTGACCCTGCCTTTCAAATTCGTCTCCGGCGAGATCCTCGCCAGAGTCAAAGTGAATAACGAGAAGGAACTCATTTTCCTCATCGACACCGGCGCCACCCAGTCGATAATCGATCTACGGGCCGCCCGGGGGCTGGGAAGCTTCGACGCCCAGGACATATCGATCACCACCGGCTCCGGGGCCATGAAAATGAATTTCATGACTCTCAAGACCCTGGCCCTGGGTGATCTGATCCTGGAAGAGGTGCCGGTGGCCGTAGCGGATCTCAAAGGCTTTTCCAAAGTCCTGGAGGAAGGAACCGTCGACGGGCTGATCGGCGCCAATGTCCTGAAGCGTTTTCAGCTCACCATAGACTACGACGCCAGAGAAATCACCCTGCGCGACCCGGACACTCCGGTCGACACCGCCAACGGTGTCATCGTCAAGACCAAACCCTCCCTGGGCGTCTCGGGACTTGCTCTGGATGGCAAGATAGACGACAAGCTCGAGCTCACTTTCCTGATCGATACCGGCGCCGCTTTCAATCATGTCTCCTCGCACCTGGTCAAAGACCTGGTCGAGGAGCCGGTTCTCTCCGTCGGCACCATCAAGGGTCTTGACGGATTGCCGGTAAATACCGGGTCGATCCGCTTTCACACTCTAAAAATCGGCGACCTGGACATAGAGGGACCGGTGTTCTCCCTCGGCCCGGCCGAATCGAAAGGACCGGCCGGTCTCATCGCCGGTGGCAACCTGGCGATCCTGGGCAATCCCGTCCTCGCCAGGTACCGGATCACCATCGATTACAGGAATCAACAGATCAAATTCGAGACAACACCGGAAAAGCAACGGCTAGCCGGCTTCCTCAAAGAAATCAAAGCTGTCCAGATAAGCTATCTAGAATCGAAAGAAGCTGAAAAGGCCCTGGGCGAGCTCAAGAAAATCTCCGGAAAAGCTCTGGCTCAGAACAATAAGGCAGCCTTCGCCCTGGCGGAAGCGCAAATCGCCACTATCGACGGCAGAACCGACCGGAATAATACGCGTTCTCCGGAAATCCAGGCTCGCTTCCGAGCCGCCAGACAGGACTCGCTCAAATCGGGAAATCAGGACATAGCAGCACGGGTCCTGGCCCTCTGGGCTCTCTATCTGCTCGAGAGCAAGCCTCAAGACTACAATCTGAAAGCCCGGGAGCTCACCACCAAGGCTCTCCGCACCAGCCCCACAGAGCCCCTCTCCTATGCTGTAGCAGGGATGATCCTGATGGATGCGAAAGAAAACGGATCCGGATCGAGAGCCGACAAGATAAAACCGGTGGAGCTCATAGACCAGGCCCTCATGCTCGATCCGTCCAACTGGCTGGCCCTCAAAGCAAAATATGTACTGGCCTGCCGGCGTGGCGACCGGAAAGAGACAGCTCTCATCCGCAAGCAGGTATCACGTTATTATCAAGATCAGCGCATTCTCGAAGACTGAGACCGCTTAATCGGCTTATTGACCAACCGGGGCTTCTTGCGGTTGCTGAAGGAGCACCACCTGGAAAGGCAGCGAGCCTATCGACTGACCGGCAACTTCGAGAATGATCTCGTAAGCGCCCTCTTTGTCGAAAGTCAGTCCGCTGAAGGCACTGATGATCTTGTGGGTAAGATACTGATTCGGCAGGGGCTCGACCCTGGCCGTAGGAGACATGGCTACCACTTTGCCGGTACTATCCGCGATCTTGAACTGATACTCGAAACCCTGACTGGTAGTCGAGACCTGGGCGAAAGCATAGACCAGTGGAACAACAGCCGGAAACGACTGAGCGGTGATGCCATTGTAGATATTAATGCAAGATACCGCGTCTCTTCGAAGCACGTCCTGAAGAACTCGCTCGCACAGCACGATTCCAATCAATCGAGGGGTATCACTCATGGTCCTCTCCCGCTATCCTGACTAACTTGCCGACAACCTGCCCATTATACTAGGACTAGAGGCCAACACCCCAAAAGGCAGGAGCGCTGGACGACCTCATGCTAGACCCCGAAAATAGCACCTTCGTACAGTGGTTCTGGATCTGCTTTGCCCTCGTCCTTATCGTCTTTTTCCTGTGTCGCTGGATCGATTTCACTTATCAGTACTGAGTACACTGGCGTAGCTGTGCACAGCCATGCCAACCGCGCTAACAGTATACAGTCATAGATTACTATCAAGAAATAAGCCAGATAGAAGCTTCATGAGTTTCTACTTGGAGCTCAACCCCTTATCAGACGGAGGTTTTCAAGTATTCGCACAGGCCCGCGGAATTTTATCTGATGATACTGACACGTTGACTCCAAAAACCAGAACTTACTACGGTCTAGATCTCAACCCGACACTTTCACCTGAGCTCTAAACCTATCGCCAAACTCCGAAAGTAACACCTGACAAGCGCTGTGCTTGAAGCTCAACGAAAAGTTGAGGTGTGGGTTTGTTCGTCCATCCGAACTGGACATCCGACGTGCCTTCTGGCTCGCCGGAGTTTTCTCATTCCAAGTTTCTAAACAACAGGAGACCTGCTATGACAGAGCATCTTCACCAAGGTGAGGATGCCGCATCCACCACTGCTCGCGACCCGCAGAACCGGAAGCCGTATCTAATCGGCATCACGGGCACTCGCGGCGCCGGCAAATCGGTGGTGGGCGGCGTCCTCCAGGGTCTCGGCGTTACGGTGATCGACACCGACGACCTGACCCACGAGCTTTTGAATGGACCCAACCCCGCATACCACGAGGTCCTGGCGCGCTTCGGCAGCCAGATCGTGGACGAAGAGGGCGGTCCGATTGACCGGGAAAAGCTTGGTGCTGTCGTCTTCACCGACGAACAGTCCAAGTGCGACCTGGAAGCTATTCTGATTCCCCGCATCAAGGCGCTGCTTCTCGAGCATATCGAGGCGCATGCCAGCGAGGACATTGTCGTGGTGCTGGTTCCCCTGCTCCACGAGACCAAGTCCAAGGGGGCTTACAACGAAGTCTGGTGCATCACCGCCACTGAGGCGCTCCTCATCGAGCGCATCATGAAGCGCGATGAAGTGGACGAGGCGACAGCCAGAGTTCTGCTTGCGGCTCAGATGCCTCAGGCGGACAAGGTCAAGCTCTCGGACTATGTCATCGACAACAGCGGCGACCTAAACCAGACCTCGGCGTCGGTGGAAAAGCTCTATCGGGAAGCCGTGGAGCGCATGCACGCCTGGCGTGCGAGCACTGCCGACAAGAGCGGAGAAGGGAAGAGCGGGGAAGGCGAAGGCAGCAGCGGTGATGCCAGCGAGCATTACCGCGACCTGCTGGAGAGCCTCGCTCACCTGGGCACCGCCGAGGCCCTCGCCCGCATGGGCAACGTCGCTACCACCCAGCACAAGCGCGCCGAGGCTGCCATGCGCATGAGCGTCAGCAGCAGCGAGGGCGACAGCCAGGGTGACGACGCTTCAATCGAACGCGAACTGGAGGTAACAGTCACCATGCAAGCTCGCAACAAAGGAGCGACCGGCGGTTCCGGCGGCTGCGCGTGTGGATGCGGCGATACTTGCCGTGTCTCCTGCGCGTGCCAGAAGGACTGTGGTTGCGATTGCACCAAGCCCAAGCCGCAGCCTCAGCCGCCTCTGCCCCAGCCGCATCCCGGTGACGGGCGCTTCGGTCTGAAGAGCCACGGCTGGCTGGTCATCATCGCCTTCCTGGCCTTCCTGGCGTTCCTCGCCTTCCTCTTCGTCAAATTCCCGCCCGGCGGGGACCACAGCGATAAGGGCGGGAACAGCACCAGCGTGGTGGTGATCAACAACCCGCCGCTCTGCAACCCCTGCGGAACCGGCACCACCACCAAGCCTCCGGTGACTCCCTTCGAGCCTCCGGCACCGCCTTCCGGCACAGTGGAAGGACCGGGCAAGGAGGAACCTGTCTGCGTGACAGGCAGGAAGACCCTCGAAGAGGAGCCGGGCTATGCCTTCCGCTACGTGGCCAACGCCACGCGCCCGCGGGTGGCGACCTGGGTCGAATCGAAGTACGACGGCTGCACGAAGGTGTCGCTGGAGGGCTTCGATGCCATCGGCCGGATCGTGTTCCACCAGGAATACGACTCGCACCTCTGGATGACCTGGCAGTGGGTGGTGCAATACCATCCGGACGGCTCGGTGCAGATCGACCGTTTCGACGGTCGGGAACATCACAACGTCTTCACCGGCAGGACCATCTACCGCTACAACCAGCACGGCTTCGTCGAGCTGGCAGAGCGGTATGACAGCATGCAGCGGCCGCTCTTCTCGGTACGGATCTCCAGATCCACCACGGGAGGGCTGGCCAATGTGTCGGTGACGGAGTACGACGCCGTGACCGGCGCCATGCTCAAGCAGTATGTCGAGGCCAACTCCTCACGCGGTGCCGCCTTCATGGTGGGCAACTTCTACGTGTTCGAGCGCTTCGATCATCGCTGACCGGCAACCAAGCAACCGGCTCACAGGGAGGCACCCTCGCGGTGCCTCCCTGTCCCGGCGGCTTCGCTGAAAACAATTCCTGCAGCCATTTTTCTTGCGTAACACCAGGAGAACACTATGGCTCAAGCAACAGTCAAACCCGTACAGGGTCATAAGTACAAGCTCGAGATCGACACCGGCGGACACACCGTCGTAGCCGACCAGCCCACAGCGGCGGGCGGCTCCGGCACCGGTCCAGACCCCAAAGAGCTCCTCGCCGGAGCCCTGGGGGCATGCGCCGCGCTGACGATCCTGATGATGGCTCCGACCCGGAAATGGGACATCAAGGAGCTCACGGTCACCGTCACCATCTCCAAGAACGGTGACCAGGACGTCGTGGACGAGGTCATCGAGGTGAAGGGCAACCTCACCCAGAAAGAGCTCGACGCGATCAAACGCCTGGGCGAGCGCTGCCCGGTCATGAGGCTGTTCACCGGCACCAAGACCGTCACCGCCACCATCACGAAAAAGCCCTAGGCGCTGTTTCCCGAGTCGGTAATTAAACCGGCTCCTTCATCCAAGGAGATTTTCCGTGCAGCTCGTCGATTTCAAATCAACCGACGACGAAGAAATGACACACGGCAGACGATAGCGCCAGGGTTAGAGCTCCGCGAGGACTCCCCTGGCCAGTCTCGCCGATGTGAGACCAGAGGAGTCCCGCCATGGGACCGGAAAACAACAACCAGTTGTCGCGTGAGATAAAGCGACTCATGTTTCTTTTCGGCTTCGTCTACTTCGCCCAGGGAGTAGCACAGGCCTCGGGGCTTATCTCACAGCCCCTCGCGCTTTACCTGAAAGAGGTCCTGGGGTTCGCCGCAGACAAGTCGGCGACCTACCTCGCAGTTCTTACTATTCCCTGGGTCGTCAAGCCCCTCTATGGCTTGATCTCGGACTTCGTGCCCTTGCTCGGGTACCGGCGTAAGACCTGGCTCGTTCTCATGAACGGCATGGCGGCGCTGGCTTTCCTGTGGCTCACCGGGCTCACCGACGCGACCACCATCCGTCTGGCCATGCTTCTGACCTGTATCGGCACAGCAGCATCCGACGTGATCATCGACGCCCTCATGGTGGAGAACGGGCAGAAGTACAACGCTACCGCCCGCTTCCAGTCCGTGCAGTGGCTCTGGTTCTACGTCGCAGCCATCGCCACGTCGCTCATCGGCGGCTATCTCTGCGAATGGCTCTCCCCCGAAAGCGCTCTGCGCGTCGCCGCTCTCGTCACCATGTTTGCGCCTGCCGCAGTGGTGGTCCTGAGCTGGGTCGTCATCAAGGAGGAGAAAGCTCGCATCAATGCCGCGCAGCTCCGGGACACCCGAAACGGTCTCCTGGAGGCGGTCAAGTCCCGGCTGCTCTGGGCAGTGGCACTGTTCCTGGCATTCTGGAACTTCAGCCCGAGCTTCGGCACGCCGCTGTTCTATCACATGATGGACACGCTGCACTTCAGCCAGAAGTTCATCGGCCAGCTGAGCGCTATCGGTGCCGTCGGCTCCGTCTTCGGCGCCTGGGCATACGGGTATTACTTCTCCAAGAAGACCCTGCGCTTCCAGCTCCTGTTCAGTATCATCACCGGTACCATAGGCACCATCTCGTACCTGCTCCTGGTGGCACCTTCGCCATACGCAATGGCGATTGCTATCACGCTGAGCCTGGTCTTTGGAGCTTCTGGCATGGTGGCGGTCCTGACGACCATGACCCTGGCCGCACAGGTCTGTCCGAAAAAGGCGGAAGGTTTCACCTTCTCCGCCCTGATGTCCGTGAACAACGGCTTCGCCCAGCTCTCGGCCATCTTCGGAGCATGGCTCTTCGTCAATGTCTTCGGCAATAGCCTCACGCCCCTCATCTGGGTGTCCGCCGGCTTCACCGCCGCGTGTCTGGCGCTCATGCCCATGATCAGCGGGGTCAAGGCTGCTCCGGACGATACTGACGGATCCGATAAGAACTGATTCCGGCAAGGAGGAGAGCGCTGAATCCGCGGCGCTCTCTCTCCTTTCCTTTCTTTAAGCCACCTACTGACAACTACAGTAGGGTTCAATCGAGTAGAGTAAAAATCATGGCTACCTCAAAAGACGACGTAAAACGCCAGTTCGGTCGCAACGCCGGCAACTACGCCCGCAGCGCCGGTCACGCCCGGGGTTCCGACCTCGACATCGTCCTCGATCTGCTCAAGCCGAATCGTCGCTGGCGCGTCCTCGACATCGCCACCGGAGCCGGTCACACTGCCGCTCTGGTAGCGCCCCTGGTCGAGCATGTCACCGCCATCGATCTGGCCCCCGAGATGATCGAAGAGACCGAAAAGCTTTTCGCCTCGCGCGGTATCGAGAATGCAACCGCCCTGGTAATGGATACTGAAGCCCTGGACTTCGATGACGACAGCTTCGATGCCGTCACCTGCCGGATCGCTCCCCATCACTTCCTGGATATCGACAACGCTGTCGCCGAGATGGCCCGAGTCCTCTCGCCCCGCGGCGTGCTCGTCCTGGAAGACAGCTGCTCACCGCAGGATGAGCGACTCGACCAGTTCATCAACTATGTCGAGCTCCTTCGCGACCCGACTCATATCCGCTCCTACAGCGAGAGCGAGTGGCGGTCGATGCTCACCGGCGCCGGTCTGAAGATCAAAAAGGTCCGCGAATATCGCAAGACCCACGAGATCGAGGACTGGATGGACAAAGCCAGTCTGGCTGCCGAGAAGCGGCCCCTGGTACTGCGCTCTTTCGCCCAGGCGTCGGAAGCGGCCATCAAGCATTTCGCCATCACCTTCGATGGCATCACCCCCGTGTCGTACACCGACGACAAGATCATCATCAGGGCTGTGAAGTCCTGACGGAAAGAAGGAGAAAGCGATGATCGAAGTCACCCAGGACGTCTGCCGCAAGGCTGACGAGCATGCCGCCGCGGTGGTCGAAGACTACCAGAGGCGTGCTCGAGAACAGGGCAATGAGCCCAGCGTCGAGATCATGTTCGAGCTTCACCGTGCTGCCTGGGCCTCCGTCACAGGCGCCAGCGCCGTGAAAGTGGTCCAGTCGACCGACTGACCTTTTTCGAGAAGGGCTCCTCGAGCCGGATTCCCGCCCCGAGCGAGTTCCCTTCTCCTTTCTTTTTCTTCTACTATTTTATTTAATAGTTCAATCTCAAAGAGAAAAGCCCGAGAATGTTGCTGACCCGCACACTGAATGACTCTGAGGACACCACCTGTGATTGAAAACCGGGGCGCCATCCTGGCGTCCCCGGTCGGTCAATCAACAGTAGACGTCTCAGCGATAGATCGATCGCTGCCGATCCTGCTCGATCTTCTGCTGCCGGGCTCGTTCCTTGAGCTCTTTGATCTGCTGGTCGAACTGGTCTTCGAGCTGATCGAGATAGTCCCGATAAGCATCGTAGTCGTTCACCGCAGGCTGGTTACAAGTCGGCGGCTGATAGCTAGTCGGGGGCCGGTAGTACGTTGGTGGCTGGTAGTACGTCGGCGGTTGGTAGTTAGTCGGGGGCTGGTAGTACGTCGGCGGTCGATAGTTAGTCGGAGGACGGTAATTCGTCGGCGGCCGGTAGTACGTGGTGGGCGGTCGGTAATAGCGCTGGGGAGGATAATACGGCCGGTACGGGTAGCCGATGGACACACCGCCATTGCCGATATAGACCCCGATTCCAGGCAGGGACAGACCGAAGGATGGCCTGTAATGGCTGGACCCATGTTGGTGACCGGCCTGGGCCTCAGCGGACGGCACGATGGCTGCTGCGAAGAGCAGACAGGCGAAGATACAGCTTCTCATTCTTGTTCTTTCTTTTCGAGCTGTGCGGGAACGCCGGAGCCACAGCGGCTCCGACTGAATCGATTGATTTCCGAATGGGCGACTATTCTGAGTTAAATAGGTTCCTTGTCTGATAGAGAAAAGAATCGGAAATACAATCAGAGCCTACCCAGTCTGCTCTACTCCAGTCCAGAGGCGTCAGACCTCAAGACGTGCTCTGCTAAGAGCACCTCTCGTAGTTTCACCACTGATAGTGTCATCTCAGTGTGGCGAAGCTGGCTCTTTGGATATGATCGAATCTACCAAGGGACGAAAGAGGAACCTTTCGCTCTCTCCTCGCAAGAGGTCTCTAAAGAAAATCTAGCCGGCGAAGTGATGGGCGCTGGTGGCAAGAACTACCACCAGGAAAACCAGTCCCAGAATGAACGCAATTTTGTCGCCACAGCTGATCGGAGTCATTTCCAGTCTCTCATCAGTAACAATGCCCAACAGTATAACGGATTAACGGATGGCTCTACCACAACCAGGGGTAGTAAGCCCGCTTGCTCTGCTTGTAGCGCTCCAGATCCTCTTCGGTAAACTGGCTCAGAATCTGCTCTCTGAGCGCCAGAAGATCGTCAAGAACCTTGTCCGGGAAGGAAAAATTCTTAACACCGATGGTCCGGGAGGTTTTCTCCACCAGCCAGCCACGATCGACGAGCTCATCAGCGTCGCGGTCCCTGGTCATAATCGGAATCTGCTCTAGATCACCGGTCAAGGCATAACAAATCAAGAGCTTGGCGTGTCTGGACAAGCTTTGAAACGCTTCCATCGTAACTGCTGTTTGAGGCTCAACCACCATATAAATTTCCCCGATGATCCCGAAACTCGACCTTAGGATTTTACAGTAAGCTGGCGGTCCAGGCATCAGCCAGGTCATTGCAATAAAATAGAGGTCATGAAAAATAAGTCTTCCAATGGCAATCTTCTCTCTCTCCTGGTCGGCTTGATCGCGGGAGCCGGGATATTCTGGGCAGGCCACCAGTTCTGGCCCGAGAGCAAGCAAAGCTCCCTCAGCGAGGGTCCGCCTTCTTCAGCTACTTCCGAAGCTTTCCGGGGATCGTTCGGAGAGAGCACTATTGCCGATATCGCCGCCAAAGCAGAGCCCAGCGTAGTCAACATCGATACTCGCACCAGTGTTGTTGTAGCCGACACGCCCTACCATTCGGGCTTGCCCCTCGGTCTCTTTTTCGGCCTCGAGCCCCAGACTCTCGTGCCCAGGCGCCTGGAAAGCAGGGGCGCCGGCTCCGGCTTCATAATCCGGTCGGATGGCTATATCCTCACCAATAACCATGTGGTGAACAACTGGCAGGAGATCAAGGTCACCGTCAAGGACCTGCCTCCTTTTGCCGGCAAAGTAGTGGGCCGTGATGCCGCCACCGATCTCGCGCTTATCAAAATAGACGCAAAAGACCTCCCCGTAGCAAGTTTCGGAGACTCCGACAAGCTCAGACCGGGAGACTGGGTAATCGCCATAGGCAGCCCACTCGGTCTGGGTAAGACCGTCACACTCGGGATAGTCAGCGCCCTGGGCAGATCCATCGACAGCCTCAGCCAGTCTCTTCAGCTGATCCAGACCGATGCTGCCATAAATCCGGGCAATTCCGGGGGTCCCCTGCTCAATATCCATGGCGAGGTAGTAGGCGTCAATACCGCCATTCGAGGAGACGCTCAGAACATCGGTTTCGCCATTCCGGTCTCGGTAGCCAAAGACGTGGCCAGACAGCTCCTGGAAAAAGGCAGGGTCTCCCATCCTTACCTGGGGATCTATATGCAAGCCCTCGATCCACGTCTGGCCCGATCCCTGGGCTACAAACCCGATACCAGAGGAGTCGTGGTAGTCCAGCTCCAGCGCACCGGACCCGCTGCCCTGGGCGGTCTCAGACCGGCCGATCTGGTGGTTGAACTGGAAGGGAAGCCAGTCTCAACCAGCGAAGAAGTGCAGCGCTGCCTGAGCAGCCACAAGCCCGGCGACTCGGTAAAATTCGGCATCCTGCGCGAAGGTGTACCAATGACCCTGACGGTCAAAATAGGTGAGCTTCCCGAGGCAGCTGCTCAGCGAGTGAAATAAGGCTTGCCATCCAGGGGTCTGGCTCCCAGGGTTATGATAGCCAGATCGGACCTGACGAAACCCTGCATCTGCTGGCGAGCACCGCCACCCTGTTGCGAATAAGGCATGATCAGAGAAACCATATAATCCCTCTGGTAGCCGTTGTTGTTCCAGTTGCCGTTGCCGTTGTTCCAACCGTTCCTGTCGTAGAAATTGCCGTTATTGTTCACCGGTGTCAGGATGATATCGGCTCCATACTGCGACTTTTCGTATTGATCGGCGCGGGTGACTATTTGCTGGAAATCTTCAGGGCGATTCTGGAGATCATTGAGAAGACGCTGCTGAGCTTGCTCGAACCGGCCTGCATCAAGCAAGCTGGCCACGGTCCTCGCCTCCGTCTCGACATTGGTCGACTGCTGACCGCCGCGATAAAAGTCTTGAAACTCGTTGCCCATAACAATGCCCCTTTAACTTACTAACAATTGGTTCTATCCAGCCCACTTTGGATATTGACATCCGGGGCAAAATTAGTCACTGGGGAAATTACGCATGAAAACGTCCTGAGCGAGCCACGCTAGGGCTTTTCCCATGAAAAACCTCTGAGGTTCTCTTGAAAACCCGCCCTGATTTCCCGGGATAGCACGAACCACAATAGTTTTCACCCGCTTTACAACCCGCAAGATCCATTAGGTCCAAAGAGAAGAAATAAATAGGCTGGATTTATCTCTCAACCTCGTTTCAAATCTCCGAACAAGAACCAGAAAGACCATCCGGCTCTCAATCAAGAAGATCTAACCGACCTCTCGTGAGGTCCCCCTGGCTGCCTGCCAGAGAGCCGTATGAACCATCCTCCACCCTGCTTGCCCTGCATGCAGGAAACAGCAACCCCGCATTCAAGAGACGAGCTGCGACCGATGCGAAGCCCGGCGACAAGAGCGCCGGTCCGGCAAACGAAGCAGGTCCTCACGGTGCGGGTCTCCTGAAAGGAAACCATCATGAACACTACCGACGAAAAAACCATCGCCCGCATCAACGAGCTGGGCACCATCATCGCCAACTCCGCCGACGAGATCGAACGACTGATCCGGCAACTCTCCCAGGACGCGGACGCTGTAATGGCGGAAACTGCAGCCCGGTTCCTGGAACTCCACCAGGCCGGTGTCAAGCCCATCATGGCCGACTACCACAACGCTCACGAGCGCCTGGTCAAGGCCGCAATCGCCGCCTCCAACATGAGGGAAAAAGCCAACCGGGCAGGCACCCTGCGCAGCCGCTGCGGTCCCTGGGCCGAAGGCGGATGCTCCCGCCAGGAGCGGAGCGACATCGAATTCATCCTCTCCGTGCTCCCGTCCCTCCCACTCGAACCCAAACAGGACTGAAACATGCTCTTCGAAAAAGACTCGATTCACGGTCATGTGATTGTGGATACAGATGCCGGCCCCGTCTACGAGGACGACGGCAGCCCTGTTGATCCGTCCAGTCCGCGTCCCTGTAAAGGCTGCAATCTTCGTATCGCCAACGGCGAGCACGATCCCTGCATCGCCAACCTGCCCGGCGTCTACCAGGCTTGTTGCGGTCACGGCCTCGATGTCACACCGTTGCACCAGCGGCCCAACGGCTATGCCGGTCTCAATGACGGGCGGACCATCTATTTCTCCGGACTGCTGGGCGGCGAGCGCATTCGTGCCGCCGTCGCCGCAGCCCTTGCCGGCGAGCCCCTTCCGGAAGGCTTCGAATACGGCCAGCGCATGTGGTGGGAAGGTCTCACCGAAGCGCAAAAGGCCTATGTCCAGGAGCGTATTCCCGCTGCTCTCACTGCTCTTGTCGAACAGCTCGCTACTCCGTCTGAAGCCTTTCTGAAAGGCGAAGCGATGTGGTGGGACGGCCTCGACGAAGACCAGAAGGCGGCAGTCTGGAACGCCCTGCCCGGCTCCCTGACGACTCTCGTACAGGAAGCCCTGGCGAATAGCTGAGCCAGCTCTGACTTATGCGGGGGAAGGTGCGCTCAGGCGCCCTTCCCTTCGCCCTTTCCAATGCTTTCTACTCTGCTTTTTAGTAACATCCTCAATATCAAATCTACCAGTCGATCTGCCTGACTCTCAAAAGCAGCATGAGCTGCCGAAATGGCGCTGGAACGAACGTGTGCGGGTCCGTATCAGAACCTAAATACACAAAAAGAAAACATCACGACTAGGCCGGATTCACTCCTGGATAGTAGTCAGAGGCGTTTAAATCGTTTCATTGCTGACTAGAATTCAATCTCAGAGTACGCCTTCTCAACTCAACCTGCCCGCGCCTGAAAGCTGTTTCGAACAACAGCCGATGCGGGCCGCAACAGCGAAAGCAACTCATGACGGACCACACCAATAGAATTCGTTTTGCCAGCAGCAAGAACAGCCCGGTTCGCTGTTATGCAGTCTCGGCAAACCTGACGGTCGAAATGATGGACACCGTGGTCTACCGCCTCGACCAGCCTCTGCCCGCTCACCGGGAGGTTTATGCAGACACCGTAAGAGCGGCGGAGAAACTTCAGAAACTGGGCGGCATCACCCATCTGATAGTCCGCCAGAAAGAGCTCTTCGTCCTTCTTGCCGACGGCGCTTCCTGGGACTCTATCCACGAGCAGGTAATCGCCATTCTTACCGAGGAGATCTTCGCCAGCCGTCGGGTCTTGCTCGAAGACTACTGCCAGCACTAGAGGAGACTGTCCTGTGCTCAACAACATCCTTCTGTACGCTCTCTGCGTTCTCGCACCTGGAGCGAGCGGTTATCTCATCTCCTACCGCTTTCATCGCAGCCAGTACGCTCGAACCGATCGAAGCGGTGACTTCGGAGCCGCCCGGGGGTCCTTTCTCATGGTCATGAGCGGGGCTCTTATCGGGGCTCTCTTGCTCAACCTCGCGCATCGATTCGGTCTGGTATCACCGGAAGCCGGGGCAACCGCCTTCATGATCGCCCTGGGCGTCGGTGCCCTCGGAGGTGTCATCGGACTGTTCCGAGGAACATCCGGGAAGCCCTCGAAGTGACGAACGAAGCAGCACTGGCATGCCCTCATGTCGGTGCTGCTCTCTCCATTCGAATTGATTTCTCAAAAAGCATCATGGCAAGTTGAGCTAGCATGTCTCTCTTAGGTCATACTTTTAAATCGATTTCTTACTATAATTGCTAGTATCACAAGTCTCGAAAAGAAAGGGGTGGGTATGCCGTGAAGCATCCCCACCCCTTTGAAAACGTTCGGCTTAGCCGAAGGTAGCGCCGCTTTCAGCCTTGCCCTTGAGCAGGTCGCAAGGCTCGTAGTTGGCGCCGGCCACCTGGGCGAGCCAGGTCAGGTTCTGGTTCACCATGCGGGTGCCCAGACTGTCGGCCCAGCGGAGCGGTCCGCCGGTGAAGGGCGGGAAGCCCGTGCCGAAGATCATGGCCAGGTCGAGCTGAGCCGCGTCGTCGATGACGTTCTCTTCCAGGCACCGAGCAGCCTCAGCCACCATGGCGAGGAAGAGCCGGTCCTGAATCTCGTCCTGGGTCTTCCTGGTCGGCTTGGTGCGGGAAGCGAGAGCCGCCTGCACGTCCGGGTTGAAGAGGTAGCGCTTCTTCTTGGCGAACATACGCCCTTCCTTGACGGAAGCACGGTCACCACCGGCGGTGTAGAGATAGATGCCGCGTCCACCCTTGCGACCGAGGAGCTTGAGCTCCTGGATGTCCTTCAGGATGGGAGGAGCAGACATCCGGTCGCCCAGCGCGTTCTCCAGGGTCTTGATCACGTGCCCGGCGATGTCGAGACCGACCTCATCGAGCAGAGTGAAAGGACCCATGCGCATGCCGAAAGCCGTTGCAGCCTTCTCGATGTCGGCCATGGGTACACCCTCTTCCGCCATGACGATGGCTTCGCGCATGTACGGAGCGAGGATGCGGTTGACCACGAAGCCCGGGGCGTCGTTGGTCGTCACCGTGGTCTTGCCGAGCTTCAGCGCGAAGGCCTTGGCGCAGGCAAGAGCGGCATCGGAAGTGGTGGAACCGCGGACGATCTCGACCAGCGGCATCTTGTGCACCGGATTGAAGAAGTGGATACCCACCACCAGCTCCGGATTCTTCGACGCTTCGATGGTCACCTTGCCATCACCGTCGGTGAGGGCACCGGCCATCTCGCTGACCGACAGCGACGAGGTGTTGGTGGCGAAGACGTAGGGCTTCTGGATCACTTTGTCCAGCTCGCCGCGAACGATCTTCTTCACCTTCATGACCTCGGCGACCGCTTCGATCACCATGTCGCAGTCCGCCATGTCGGCGTAGTTCAGGGTCGGATGCAGGTTGCTCATGAGGACGTCGGCGTCCACACGGGACATCTTGCCCTTTTCCACCAGGGAGTCGAAGAGACCCTTGATGGTAGCGACGCCCTTATCGAGAGCCGCCTGGTCGATGTCCTTGAGCACCACCCGGAAGCCCTTGTAGAGAGCCGCCTGAGCGATACCGGCACCCATTACGCCCGCGCCCAGAACACCGACGACCTTGACGTCGACGACGGGCTTGGCGCCAGCAGGCATCTTCTTGCTCTCGGTCTCGGCGAAGAAGATCCGCACGAGGTTCCGGGAGACGTCAGTGGTGGCGAGCTTGGCGAAAGCCTGAGACTCCGCCTCGAAAGCCGCCTCGGCGCTGCCGCCGACTGCCAGCAGGCAGACCTTCAGCGCGTCGAACGGCGCCGGATACTTGCCCTTGGTCTGAGCGTAGATCTGACCGCTCGCCATCTTGGCGAAGAGCGCCCGACCGACACGGGTGTTGTCGATGAACCAGCGGATTGCCGCCTGCTTGGCGCCAACCTTGGCTCGCTTCGGGCTCGATCCGGTGAGGATCTCGCCGGCACGCTCGACGAGCAGGTCGCGGTCCACGACCTCATCCACGATGCCCAGACGCCACGCCTTCTTCGAAGACGCAGTGCTGCCCGTGGAGATGAGCGGGAACGCATTCATGAGACCGATCAGCTTGGGCAGGCGAACAGTGCCGCCCCAACCCGGGATGAAGCCAAGCTTGATCTCCGGGACGCCGATCTGAGTCCGCTCGTCATGGCTCGCCAGACGATAGCGGCAAGCCAGAGCCAGCTCGGTGAAACCACCCAGGCTGATACCGTGGATGGCGGCAGCCGAGTTGAGCTTCGCCAGCCGGGCAAAGATCTCCTTGCCCACCTTGCTGGCTTCGTAAATCTTGACGGCAGGCTGGCTCTGCAACGCCTGAATCTCTTCGACATTGGCGCCAGCGCCGAAATTGTCCTCCTTGCCGGAGGTGATGATCACGCCCTTGACGGTGCTGTCAGCCTCGATCTTATCGAGAGCTTCAGCCAATTCCCGAAGCACCGACTCAGACAGCAAGTTCATCTTGCTGCCCGGAAGGTCGATGGTCAGGAGAGCAACACCGCTGTCGAGCATCGTCAGCTTGATTGCCTTGGACATAGCCTGTAGCTCCTTATTGCTTGTTGGTTGTGAGTCTGACATTTACGGACGCTCCACCAGCGTGGCAATACCCATGCCGCCGCCGATGCAGAGCGAGGCGATGCCCCGCTTCAGGTTGCGCCGCTTCAGCTCATAGCCGAGAGAAAGAAGAATCCGGGCACCGGTCATGCCGATGGGGTGACCCATGGCAACGGCGCCACCGTTGACGTTGACCTTCTCTCGGTCCAGACCCAGGAGCTTCTCGCACGCCAGGTACTGAGCCGCGAAGGCTTCGTTGATCTCGATCAGGTCGATGTCGGCGAGCGACAGACCTGTGTTGGCGAGCACCTTGTTGATGGCGCCCACAGGACCCA
The DNA here is from genome assembly GCA_020431945.1 of Cyanobacteria bacterium HKST-UBA02. Next base: position 26,705 of record JAGQHH010000191.1, read on the forward strand.
GACCCATCTGGTCAGGATCGAGACCGACCACCGCCCAGTCCACGAGCTGGACCAGAGGCTCGACTCCGAGCTCGGCGACCTTGCGGTCGGAGGCGACGGTCACCATGCAGGCACCGTCGTTGATACCGGAGCTGTTGCCGGCGGTGATGTCGCGAGTGCCGAGGACGCCCTTGAGCTTGCTCAGGGCCTCGATGCTCGTCTTGCGCGGATGCTCGTCGTTGATGAAGAAGCCGCGACCGGGCACCTGAATCGGGTCGATCTCCATGGCGAAGCGGCCACTCTTGATGGCTTCGGCGGCAAACAGCTGCGAACGCAGCGCGTACTCGTCGGCGGCTTCACGGGAGATTCCGTAGGTGTCAGCCAGACGCTGAGCGGTCATGGCCATGTAGACCGTCTTGGTGTCCTTGATGAGCTTCAGCGGCGCCAGCCCGTTGTCGAGCAGGGCGAAGAGCGTCGGGCGAGGACCCATCTTGACCATCTTGAGCTTCTTGGCGATGAAGCCATTCCACCGGGCGCTGCCGGGCAGCATGTAGGGAATGGTGGACATGGACTCGGCTCCGCCTGCTAGCATCAGGTCGGCTTCACCGAGCAAAATCATTCTGGCGGCGTCGTGAATCGCTTCCATCCCGGACCCGCACTGGCGCTGGACGGTCATGCCGTGCACGGTGGGGGAGATGCCGGCTTCGAGCGCGGCAACGCGAGCGGTATTGGGGGCATAGGAAGACTGATATCCATGCCCGAGAACGACACCATCGAGCTGGCCCGGCTCAACCCCACTTTTGCGGAGCGCGTGAGTCATGCTGTGACTCGCGAGCTTTTCCACGGGGAGACCGCGCAAACTCTTGCCAAACGAGCCAATGGGTGTCCGACTACCGTCGATGACAAACACCTTTGAGTTTCGATTGTGCATAGGTTTATCCTGTTCTTTCAGGTTATCTACAGTCGAAGCTGTAAGCCTCTAGGGCTCAGCTCGAAAGCAGCAGGAATGTGCTGGTAGTAGCATTTAACTAAATCGCTAATTCTCAGAATTAGCTTACCAACAAAAGACCGGACCGCCACCTTCAGCACGCGTGTGACTGATATAGGGGGCGGTCCGGCAGATCTTAGAGAAGACCGTTGGCGGAGAGCAGTTTCTCCGTCTCGCTGGTCAGGTAGCCCTGAGGCTTGGCCTGGGACTCATCGAAGATCTTCTTGTAAGCATTGGTGATGTCCCGGGCGATGCCCAGGGCCTCACCACCGATGGCGTTACCGGCAGCCAGCTCGGGGATGGCGGCGACATAGCCAGCCATCACCGCCGACCACTTGAGGTCGCTGGTGAGCTTGAACTGCAGCGAACGGAAGCCTGTGATCTTCGGGCGGACGAGAATCACCCGTCCGTTGCTGAAGAAATCAGGCTCCGCGATTTCCGGAACGCATTCCGGACCGCAGACGAACTTCCAGATCCGGGCGATGCGCTCGGAGGTCTGGTTCACGTCGTCGCCGACGTCACAGACGATGATGTTCTGGCGCTTGGCGCCGTACAGGCGAGTGGGAACACTGATGGGACAACGCCCCTCAGTACCCAGGGCACCGTCGAACAGGTGCCGACCATCGTACGGAACAGCACTGATCACGCCCGGAACAGCACAGCTGCCACGAACGGCAACGCCGAGGGGACCCGGCTCGTTCTTGAGAACGCGCAGGACACCGTCCGGCTCGATCTCGAACACTCCGGCTTCGTTGAAGATGATCTCCGACTTGTCGGCGATGCCCATGGTCCAGTAGCTCTTGGGCCATTCCGGAGAGAAACTCTCCATGAATTCGCCGAGCTTCTCAGACGTGAGCACACCGTCGATGGGACGCACCTTCTCGTTACGTCGCTGCATGAAGTAAGCCATCAGGATTTTGAAAAGGCTGGCCCGCCGTGTCAGCAAGCTCGCAAAATCAATCTCCAGAGCCTGGCGGACACACTGGTCGGCGCTCAAACCGGAGGCATACAGGGCAGTCGGAACCGAGCCGCCGCTGACACCGCCGATGGACTTGAACTGCCGGATCCCCGCCTGATCGCAGGCGAGAAGCACTCCGGCGCTAGCCAAAATCGCTCGCGACCCTCCACTACTACACACGAGGTGAAATTCGCGGTTGCTGGTGGTCGGAGCAGCAGAATCTTTCTTTGTATTCATGACATACTCCACGGGTTAGGTGTTTCTGAATTTGCAGAAACAACCAACTCAGCCACGTGTGTCCCCCTTCCCCAGCCAGAAGCAGGATGACAAACACATGTCTCGAGTTAGTTTTCTTTGAATTAAATGAGAGAGAGGTTTTTGCCTCGACTTCAAAAACAAAACGTAGATACTGAAAGACACTATTTAGAATGGGCCTGGTATATCAACCTGATCACCAGTTATCAAGAGCTTCTCAAGCACTGTAAATCGAGATGAAATACAGGGCCGGCCTGTTGTCAGAAACTCGAAAGCGAAATTAGTTTGCCTCTAGCGCGAATCTGCTAACAAGATGTCAAGCATAAATCAAAAGACTTTTCGATCTGGTACCACAGGCGGAACCACACAAATCGATCACATCCGCCCGGTTGCCAAGCGTAAAAACAAGACCGATTACACCTTACGAGGGTTCGCCACCTTGATAACCAAGCAAAGCCGAGTGTTGACGGGCTTGAGAGTGTAGGTATCCCGACATTTTGACGAGCCTGCCGGAGCATGCACTCGACAATTGCTCATGAGCTTGATTGTCATGAGTTGAGAAAGAAGTTTTTGATTCAGTAACTTGATGCGTTCCTGAATTTTCTTTTTTGAAGGCAAGAGCCATTTAAACCGCAAGGCTAAATCACTCTGAACCCGCCTACCTCAGCAATTACCGCTGAGATTTTCATCAACCGTTTCGAGCAATCGAGACGGAGCACTGAACGTGGTGGCGCGCGTCGACTCCACTGACGAATAGTTCGTCAGCGGAAATTTCAGATGCGGCCACCTTCGGCATAAGCCGATTGGAGACCATCTATGACCACCAATAAGAACACGATTGTGCGGCAGTTCTGGTCGCACGTGTTTACGCGGTCCTCGGACCCCTCTGCCCTGGTCGCTAACAAGGGACCAATGCAGGACACAATTATTGTCACCGGCGGCGGTCATTACGGGATGGGACCTTCTGCGGTCACACTGAAGCGCCCGACCTTCCGCACGCTCAACTGGCAGGAATGCGGCTATCTCGTCGCCGAGATCATGCTCTTCCTGCGCGAGCGCGGCGTCAAGGCTGGCGATCGCGTGGCTATCCTCTCGTGGAACTCTCCCGAGTGGATCTGGACCGACCTGGCTATCCAGAGCCTGGGCGCGGTCACCGTTCCCATCTACCCGAACTCTGCATCCGACCAGGTGAACTTCATCCTGGGCAATGCCGGCGCCAGACTCCTCCTGGTGGACGGCTCGGATCAGGCCGTCAAGGTCGACCCCGCTAGCGGGATCGAGACATTCTTTTTCGCCGATGCTCTCGCGCAGGCGTTCGATTACAACGGGGAAAAGCAAGCCAAAATCACCCCGCTGGACAACCCTCGTGCAGTGGTTGTCCGTAAGGCAGCCAAGGACCAGGTAGCGGCCATCCGTGCCGACTTCGACGAGTCCGCTCGCTTCGACGAATTCTTCCTGGACGTCACCCTGGATCAACCTTCCACCTTCATCTACACCTCAGGCTCTACCGGTGTGCCCAAGGGGGTCGTCCTGACCCACCGGAACATCGCCAGTGCCTGTCTGGCTCTCATGCGTCTCGGCTTCACCTTCAACGCCGACGACGTCTATCTGAGCTATCTCCCCCTGGCACACGTCTACGAGCGCGTCAACGGTTCCACGCTCTCGCTGTGGAACGGCGTGCCTGCGGCTTACTGCCGGGTGGACGAGATGGTGAAAGTGGTCAAGGAAGTGCGTCCCACCATCATGCTGGGTGTCCCGGCGGTCTGGCGCAAGATCAAGGACGGAGTCCAGACCCAAATCGATGAGGCCACCGGCATCAAAGCCAAGCTCATCGGTTGGGCGTTCCGCCAGAAGAATCCGGGCATCGCCCGCTTCTTCGCAGACCTGCTCGTCTTCAAGAAAATCCGCGGTGCCCTGGGTGGTCGCGTTCGCCTGATGCTCTCGGGCGGTGCGCCGATTGCTCCGGACATCCTCAATTTCTTCGACCTGGTGGGCTTCAACCTCCGCCAGGGCTACGGTCTGACCGAAACGTCCGGTGGAGTGTCCGTCAACACTCTGGCCGACAACAAGGTCGGCTCGGTGGGGCGGGTCCTCGACTGCGTCGAGGTCAAGATCGAGCAGCTCACCGACAGCCATGACGGCTCCGGGCTGATCTGGTTCCGGGGTGATTCCATCACGCCGGGATACTGGGAGCTTCCGGAAGCCAACGCTGCCTCCTTCAAGGACGGCTGGTTCGACACTGGCGACCTCGGTCGCATGGACGAGGACGGCTACCTCTGGATCACCGGTCGAAAGAAGCGTCTGCTCAAAACCGACGGCGGCAAGTATGTCGCTCCGGAGAAGCTCGAGAACGCCTTCGACGGCGCCGGCGAGCTCGTGCAGTATGTCGTGCCTGTGGGCGACGGACGTCCCTTCATCGGAGCGCTCATCTTCCTGAATCAGGTAGCGGCACGTGCCCTTGCCACCAGCAACGGCGCTACCGTCCCTGATGGCGACGCCGCCGCCTTCCTCGCAGCCGACAAGGCTGTGGCGGCTCGTGTCCAGGAAATCGTCAACCTGGCCAACGCCAAGCTCGAGCACTGGGAGACCATCAAGCAGTTCTCCATCATCCCGATGGAAGCGACTGTGGACAACGGTCTGCTCACCAACAAGATGAGCATCCGCACCGAGAAGGTCGTGGATTGCTTTGGCCCGATGACCACCGAGCTCTACACTCGCCGCAAGCCGAGCTGATGCACTGACCGTCCCGGTTCTTACGGAGACAGAGCGCGCCCCAACCGCGCTCTGCCTCCTTTTTTCGAGGAATTTTTATTATCTTCGATAGTATTATCAAACTCAAGACATCTCTCCGGGGATCGGATAGAGTTTCTCGAGTTTTTCTCTCTCCCCCT
>JAGQHH010000192.1 GCA_020431945.1 Cyanobacteria bacterium HKST-UBA02
AACAAAGCCTGGAAGTATTGCGTGCCAATGCTTTGGCATTATTGTCAAAGTTTCCCTCAAGACCCGATTTAATAACTGGACGAAAGCCAACTCAGAAGATTGACGGCCTTCTTGATGCGACACCGACTTGCCGGGAAAATAAAATGAAAGTAGCAGGTCTTCTATGGACGGCTCTTATCCATGTCGAGCATGGGCGTGTCACCACCACCAGTCAGTCCAAACTCTCGTTCGAGGTCGAGAGCCTCAGTCGAGTTTCCGGACTTTCGCAAGAAAGAGCAGTAGCGGGAGACGAGCTGTTGGACGAACTTCGAGTCATGTTTGGCTCGATTCTTGCGCAGGTTCTCTAGTGCCTTCTCGTAATAAATTTTGGCTCTAGTGATATCGGTCCGTTCAAGACTTCGGGCTTGGGAAAAGTTGTCGATGACTGTTGTATCAGCCTTAAGAACTTCTTCTCCTCGGGAAGTCCTGGTATCTTCGAAGGGCTTAACTGTCGTTGGTCGAGTCTCACCGCCAGGCAACTGCGGGCTTGCTTGCTCGTGGTGGTCAACGCGATGGACAAAATCAAGCACCGCTGGGCTAGCCCAAGATCCGTTCGTGTCCCGTGGAGCTTCCACTCTCCCAATCTCTTCAGGAAGCTTCAGGAGGGGTTTCTTATCTGCGTCGGTGCCTTGAGCGAAAGCTGCAGTGGCGTTGACTATAGTGATGACGACCGCTGCAACTGTGCGAGCTGCTCTGGTGACTCCCTGCGCAATTCGGCGCCCTAGAGGACAGTCCCTGGTGATTAGTGTTCCGTCCTGGCGACGATAGAGTCTCAGGCATACATTTCCAGTCTGGGTTTCCAGAAAGCTTCGAGCTTCTTTCCTCGTCATCTCCGATATGTTATACACATTGAGCTGGCAGCCGGAGCAAAAGCGCACCCGGTCGCTTCCTTCCATTTCGTCCCACTTCATGGGACAGGGCGCAGCGATGCTTACAGTGTCCAGAGTATGTTTGGGTCCTTCGATCATTGCAGGAAAGCCTCTACAGTTTCAGAGCGCTTAAGGTACCCGAGAAGTCGACAAAAAGCATGAGCAAAATCTGCAATTCATGGGGAGGAGCCCCACTCTGAACGGGTACGGCTTCCAAAAGAAGAGTAGTATTGAGGAATCTCTTCTTGAATCCGGTATATGAACGTACCAAGCCGATTGGACAACCTCTATATCGCAACTCCCTGCAATGCGAAGTGGGAGGACATGGTCGGCGATGACAAAGTACGGGCTTGTTCGTTATGCTCGAAGAACGTCTTCAACATCTCGAACATGACCAGGTTGGAGGCAGAGCGTCTGCTGACTGAGAATGGCAGCTCAATTTGTGTTGGCATTTATCGACGCAAAGACGGAACGATATTGATCGATGATTGCCCATTCGGATTAAGACAAATTCGCAACGGATGGAATCTGATTCGAAAGTCAATGGCAGCTCTATTAGGCTTGCTTCTCTCATCTAACATGCTAGGAGAGAATGCTGCACAGGCCGCTGAAGGATTCAGGTCCAGGTTAATAGCGCAAGGTGCCAGATTTGGTGCCTCGGTCAACACCTGGGGGTCTGTAGAAAGCCGCAAGAAGTTAAAGCAAATGGAGCAATCCAATTCCATCGAGGCCGCGGTCTATCATTCATCTCTTATCGTCGAAGCTCTGTTGGTCCATTTAGAGCAAGCTGGTCCAATCTCGTATCAATCCAGACCTCTGGCAAACTATCGGGTCACCAAGACACTGAAGGGAGTGTATGCCGGCAGTGAAATCTCGATTCGATACTCATTCCATGATCGCTTCGCTCTCGAAGAACCTGCTGATTGGAGGTTCTCCGAAGACAAATTGCCGAAGGCGGGCGAGCGATTCATTTTATTTCTGGAGCGATCCGGGGAATCTGCGCCTTGGGATACTTATAATGGATCTTTTGGCAGGTTCAAAAGCAATGCTATGAATCTCGCAGCTGTTAGCACTGCAATCTCTCGGTTAAGCAAGTCGCCTCCCCGGAACACTCGGTATCCGAAATCATCTAAATAGGCATCGCAATCAGTATCAGTTCCTATATTCGCGGCAAAAAAACGACTCGCATCAGCCGAGTCGTTATCTCACTTGCATTAATCACCCCTGTCGCCTATAGTCGAATCAGGGACCTCTTGGCTTGTATCTGGTAATTCCTCACCATGACTAAAAATTTCTGCCAAAGGGGGCGGCAAAGGGGCGGCAAGAAAACCATCGATCCCGGAAAGCCTCGCGCCCTGTAGGACTCGAACCTACGACCTCTTGGTTCGAAGCCAAGCACTCTATCCAGCTGAGCTAAGGGCGCATGAATATAGGATAGATAGATCCTACTCATCCCGGGCAGGCCCGTCAAGGAGAACTTGGGAGTCAAAGTAATTACTGCCTATACCGCTGCCAATCAAGCTCGGCCATACTCCTCCTCGATCGTCCGCATAGGCTTGAATACGCGCCTGTCATTGCCTGGGAAGGGGAGAAATCCATATTCTTTATAGAACGTCATCGGATCTCGAACTCCGGCAACCAGCTCTTCTTCGGTAGGCATAAGCACATCGATAACCATAAGGGCTGAGCCAACAGTTTCAGTAGCGCCTTCCAGAGCTCTCTTCTGCGCATCAACAAAGAGAAATTCTCCTAGCCGCGGATTCTCGCCCAACCGTTCCTGAAGTTCAGATCTATATGATCTGTCCACTCCGAGCCTTCCCAGCAAGGTGGCGCTGACTTGCTGGTATTTTGGTAATCTCTTCTGCAATTTCGCAGGCAAATCGGCAAACCTGATTGCAAGCGCCGACAGCGAGAAAAAGCCCCTGACAATAATGGACTCAGGTTCCGTAAGAACAAAGACGAGCGAGAGGCGGTTCCTCATCTCCCTCGGTGCCTGCTCTTTTATGTACCTGTCAATCTTCTCCATCCCGGAAGAAAAAGCCGTCGCGTCCAAATCTTCTCGCCACGGCTCAATTCTGTGAGGCGGGTCCTCCAGTGCTTTTTCCAAGCTAGGATCCCACCTTCTTCTTGTACCGACGCATAGCAGCGACAGCCTTAGCATTAGCCGCTGGAGGATTAAGCAAAGCATCCGCCAGGGCTTCACTTTGCTGAACAGTCAGTTTCACGACTTGATACTGCTCGATTATCTTGCAGGCTTGCTCATCGGCTGCAGAAACGAGAAAATCTGTGATCGAACGTCCCTGCAGTTCTGCGGCACGCTCAATGCGCTGCTTAACCTCAGAAGAGCAGCGAGCTTCCAGCCTCTCTTCTTTCTTGTCCCTGACACCCATTTCCTCAGTCTCCGTGCGACTATCAACCGGGCCAAGCCACTATCAATTGTACGGCAACTTGCCGTAACTGACAAGTCCGGACCTAATCGCTGCTCTTCCGGCGCACGACCGAAAAGATCTCGGAAAGGTAGTTGTCCATCAAGCTTATTTCCGAGCGCAGGTCCTGGAGCATGGCAACCCGGTCCTCGAGGACATCAATGGTGAGAACGACATTCTCCTTGGCGCCGGAGATTCGTTTCATGCGCTCCTGATGTCCGGCCTTATGACCCCGGTGAATCAGGCAGTATTTCGTGCATTCCCAGCGGTCAACAATTGTCTCTCTCCGGCTCATGCCACTCTTCGATCCCGCCGGAACCGAATTGAGATACTTCCAGACGCTCTCCGGAAATTCATGCCCTTCTTCCATCTCCGGATAGATCAGGCGTGCCAGGACATTGGGCACCCCGCGGCTCAGCTTGCGCTCACCGCTATTGCTCTTCACGGCCCAGCCGGCGAGTCCCCCTTCCATGACGCCTTCGACGACATCGATAACATCGGGAGTGACGAATTCCAGACCACCAAGACGGAGTGCACCGGACATGATACCAGTCAATCCCCCCGCCACCAGACCGGCATAGCTATTAAGCCGGATTGCCCGATCGCGCTTTTCGGCAAGAACGGCTTTGACGTGCATGGCCGTGGCCATCTGACGATCGATACTGTTGAGGGCGCGTCTTATATCGAAACTATAATCGAGAACAGTTTCGACAATACGCTGCTTCTCGAACATATGTCTCATGTGGAACTCGGTCATCTCGAAGGTCTTGGGCACAGGTTCCGAGCAGTAATGCTCCAGAGAAGGGAGCAGTCCCCAGGCTTCAGCGAGTTCGCAGGCATTGATCGAGATTCCCAGCTCATGCGACTTGCGAGCCAGTTTTTCGTGCGGAGGCGTGATCTTACCGGCGATTTTTCTGCGTCTTTCGCTGTCGGCTAACTTTGCCGCCGATTCGGTGCGCAGCGAGGAGCTACTTGTGCCTGGTGTCTCATCACCGGCTCCGGCTGCAGGACTGAGGGTGAGCAGCACGTCCGGCACCACATGGATGCGCTCGAGATTCTCGGCAACACCAGTTTGAGATCCGGCTTGAACACCAGTTTGAGAATCAGCCTGAGCCCGGCACGGGTTCAGGCTGGAAACCGACAAAGTGATTGCCAGTCCCATCGAGACGATGGCAGTGATTCTTCTGGAGGGGCGCAACTACTAATCTCGGGTACTCAGGAAGACAATATATTCTCACAAGTGCCGGCCGGCAAGCATTAAACCAGGTGCAGATACTGATTCATGTGCAGATTCATGTGCAGATACAGGCTCCAGCAGATCGCCGGTTGCCAAGAAAAAATATCAGCTATCATTGCACCCATGTGCGGACGGTACACCATCGCTCACAGCCACAAAGAGATCATCGAGCGTTTCAAGATCGACAAAGAAATGCTCGAATGGGAGCCTCGCTATAACATCGCGCCATCACAAATGGTGCCGATCATCATCGAGCAAGAGCACACCCCCGGTAAAAATCCTGCCCAAAATCCGGTTCGAATCCTCCAGCCGTGCAAATGGGGTCTGCTCCCTTCCTGGGCAAAAGACCCCAAGAAAATCAGACCGATGATCAACGCCCGGGCAGAGACCATCGCCGAAAAACCCACTTTCAGGAATGCCTTCAAAAAACGCCGTTGCTTGATCCCTGCAGACGGTTTCTATGAATGGACCGAGATCGAAGGCAAGAAAACACCGGTGCGGATCAGACTCAAAGAAAGCGAGCTTTTCGCCTTCGCCGGACTCTATGAAGACTGGACATCCCCCGAAGGTGTGAAAGTTCGCACTTGCACCATCGTCACTGTCGCCGCCAACGAGACTATTTCGAAACTTCACGACCGCATGCCGGCGATTCTTCGCCCCGGGCTAGAAGACGAATGGCTGAGGGCTCCCGGAGACGATCCCGCCCGGCTTCTCTCTCTGATCGGGCCATACGACGACGAGAAGATCGACTATTACACGGTCTCGAAGCTGGTCAATTCTCCCAGGACCGACTCACCCGAATGCATGGAGCCGGTGTTCTGACGAATCAGCGATTCCACTCGGTGAAAGTGCCGTACCACTCGGCGATAGCGCCGGATGGTTTGCGTGAAGCCACCGCCCGGGCCAGGAACCATACATAAAGAGGCGGCGAGCCATTGCGCCTTGTTCGGTCTCTCGTTAGCCGGAACTCGTATTCGAAAGTGTCTCCGCTTGCCACGCAGCGCATCCACTCGTGTGTGAAACCCGGTCTGTCCTCCGGATGAATCAGATCGAACCAGGACACAGCTTGCTCCGGAGAATATGGCAGCCCGGTGAGCTCGTAGAAGCGGTAATTCCAGAAGACCACCGAGCCCATGGGATCAGCGATGAAAACAATCTGGGGAATAGCGTCGGAGAGCAGGCGGAGCTTGCGATTCATGGCGATGAGCTCGTGCAGGTTCTTGCGCTCCTCATCGAACTCCAGGGGAGTGAGCTCGGAAGCATCAGTGGTACTGATATGCCGCACCTGGGCAAGAACCAGCCTGCGGGTCCTGGAATTCATCGACTTGAGATTGACGTCTACCCACATCTCCCGGGCCTGGGAATCACGGCACCACCATTCGAAATTGTTCTTGCCGTCTCTGGCGGCCTTATGAATCTGATCGAGAGCCCCCTCATCCGTATAAGGTCCGCTTCCCTGGCTGAAAAAGCCCACGGTCTCGCCATGGAAGATATCACGCGCATAGCCGAGCATCTGGGTGCAACGGCTGTTGACGAAGATGATCTCACCATCCCCGGCATCGTGCACCAGGAGAGCATCATCGTTGCTGTCCATGAACCCTTTGAACATCGACTCATAGAAAGCCTGGGAAGTCTCCGCCTTGCGCCGCCGGGCGCGATCGCGCAGAACCGTCCGCTCCAGCTCCGTGTCAGGAAGCTCGGTGATATGAAGGGACTGCTCCAGCTCCTTCACCCTTGCTCGAAGCCTTTCGAGCTCGTTGAGATTGTCGTCATTTCGGGACATGAACGAATCGAGTTCCTAAACTAACTCTGGCTATGACTCCGAGTATCCCGAGCACCCTTGAACTCCCTAGGATACATACCCTCCAGGATAGTTCAATACACAATATAACAAGAAACTCGGCGGATGACCCACTCAGGCTGACAGAATCGCCATCTGAGCACGGATACTCTCGATCTGCTTCTCGAGGTCGGCTTTCAAAGCTTCCTGCTTCTCGACCTTATCCGGAGGAGCCTTGTCCTTGAAATTCGGCGAGCTCAGGAGCCCTGCCACTTTCTCCAGCTCCTTTTCCTTGGCGGAAAGTCTGCCGGTGAGCTTCTCTTTGGTCTTCTCGACATCGATGAGCTTTTCGAGAGGCAGATAGATGGTGGTCTCCGAGACGATCTCGTATGCCGCCCGTCCGGAAGGCTGTTCTTTGCCGGCCAGGAAATTGACCGGATTGGCCCTGGCCAGACGCTCGACATACTTGACATTGTCCGAGAGGACCTTTTTCTCCTGCTCGCATCCGACAAGCAGAAAGACTTCCGCCTCCGTTTTGGCAGGAACATCGAAGGTCTGCTTGAGATTGCGCACCGAGCGCACCACTTTCATGAGGTGATCCATCTCGTCGTCGGCGTCGTGATCTTTCTCGCGATAGTCCCGGCGCGGATAGGGCGCGTACATGATCGATTGCACCGAGCTCATAAAGTCCGACTTGGGCAGATAGGACCAGAGCTCCTCGGTGATGAAAGGCATGATCGGATGAAGCGCTCTCAGCAATCCTTCGAAAATCACATAAAGCACGTTGCGGGTCTGGCTCTTGTTATCGCCTTCGCCATCGAGCTGGATCTTGGCGATCTCCACATACCAGTCGCAGAAGTGATCCCAGATGAACTCATAGAGATCCCGGGCAGCGACATCGAAATCGTAGTCGTTGAAGCTCTTGTCGAGATGCTCGAGAAGATCGTTGTACTTGCCCAGGATCCAGCGATCACCCAGGCTGAGCTTCTCGAAGTCCACCGGCTCGATCTCATAATCTTCGAGCTGGGACAGCACGAACTTGCCGGCGTTCCAGAGCTTGTTGGCGAATTTCTTGTATTCGTCGAGCTTCTCCTCGCGAAAACGGACATCCTGATCGCCTTTCACGCCCATGGATGCGAACCAGAAGCGGTTGGCGTCGGCACCGAACTTCTCGATCATATCTATGGGATCGACGGCATTGCCTTTGGACTTGGACATCCGCTTGCCATCGGGAGTCTGAATGACCGGGTGGATGAGGACATGCTTGAATGGAATGGTCCCGAGGAACTTGAGACTCATGAAGATCATTCTCGCCACCCAGAGATTGATGATCTCCCGGGCGGTGGAGAGCACCGTGGTGGGGTAGAAATGAGCGAGCTCGACGGTCTCCTCGGGCCAACCCAGGGTGGCGAATGGCCAGAGGGCTGAGGAGAACCACGTGTCGAGCACGTCTTCGTCTTGATTCAGATTATTGGACTTGCACTTGCCGCATGCCGATGGCGCTTGCTCGAATGCATCTTCATGACCGCAGTCGGCGCAGGTATGCACCGGGATGCGGTGACCCCACCAGAGCTGCCGGCTGATGTTCCAGTCGCGGATATTGCGCATCCAGTCCAGATAAGTGGCGGCATAGCGATCCGGGATGAATCGCACCCGCTCTTCTTCCACGGCATCGATAGCCGGCTTGGCCAGCTCTTTCATGGAGAGGTACCACTGATCGGAAAGATACGGCTCGATCACGGTGCTACACCGCTCGCAGTGCCCGACCCCGTGGGTATAGTCCTGGACTTCCTGCATGAAGCCCTGCTCCTCGAGGTCTGCCTGGGTCTCTTTCCTGACTTTGAATCTGTCGCCGCCGCGATATTTCTCGGGCACGAATTCGTTGTCCATGAGCTTGCCGTGCTCGTCGATACAAACCGGCTGCTCGAGCTTGTGACGCTGGCCGACTTCCCAGTCGTTGGCATCGTGAGCGGGAGTGATCTTCAATGCTCCGGTGCCGAACTCGCGGTCCACATAGTCGTCTGCGATTACCGGAATGAGCCTATCGGTAAGGGGCAATCTTACTTTCTTGCCCACGAATTTCTTATAACGATCGTCTTCCGGGTGCACAGCCACGGCCACATCGCCGAACATCGACTCGGGTCTGGTGGTGGCGACGGTAAGATGACCGCTGCCGTCTTCCAGGGGATATTTGATGAGATAGAGATGACCCTTGCTCTCCTCGTGAGCCACTTCCAGATCCGAGAGGCTGGTGAGACAGCGAGGGCACCAGTTGGTGACACGATTGCCCCGGTAGATGAGCCCTTCTTTATAGAGGGCTACGAAAACTTTGTAAATCGCCTTTACATAGGTTTCGTCCATGGTGAAAGCGATGCGATCCCAGTTGAAGCTCACCCCGAGAGCCTTGTACTGGTTCATGATCTGGTTGCCGTACTGACCACGCCATTCCCAGATCCGCTCGACGAACTTCTCCCGGCCCATGTCATGGCGGCTGAAAGGCTTGCGCTCGCCCTGGGGAGTATTCTTCATCTTCTCTTCGTGCTCTTTGCGGAGCTGCTTCTCGACAACCATCTGGGTCGAGATTCCGGCATGGTCGGTCCCGGGTTGCCAGAGAACGTCATAGCCCTGCATGCGCTTGAGACGGATGAGGACATCCTGCAGGGTGCCGTTGAGAGCGTGCCCCATATGGAGGTTGCCGGTGATATTCGGGGGAGGCAGAGCGATGGAGAAGCGCGGTCTCTCGGGATAGATCTCGAGATCGAAAAGGCTATTCTCATGCCAGAACTGCGTCCAGCGCGTCTCTACGGATTTGGGATCATAGGGGCCGCTGGCCAGCATGTTCTCGGATGTCTCCCGGGTCGGTGTTTTTTGCATATTTTCAATATTTCAGGGGCGGGGCTCGGCACCGCAAAATTGCGGGAAATGGGATTATAACGGGCTTTGTCTCCCCCTCTCAAGGTTAGCGTCGATCTATATAGAGAAATATCAAGTTCGCAAACATATAAACATTGAATGCACTCTCCATCTCAGATGATAAAATCTGCCAACGTCCGCAGATCGGCAGGAAGATCAGCAGGAAGCTCGGCAGGACGATCGACTTCCCTTGACTACCGCCGTTGCCGGACAACTTTTGACAATTTCAACGGGAATATTCACTCAAATGATTTCATCCAATGATTTCCGCCCTGGAGTAACGATCCTCTACAACAACGGTGTCTGGCAAGTCGTTGAAGCCATGCACGTCAAACCTGGAAAGGGATCGGCCTTCGTGCGCACCAAGCTCAAGAACGTCGAGACCGGCAATTCTCTGGAAGCCACTTTCAGAGCCGGTGAAAAACTTCCCGCAGCGGTCATCGAGAAGTCGGACATGCAATATGTCTTCAAGGCCGGCGAAAACTTCACCATGATGGACTCCGTGAATTTCGAGCAGATGGAGCTCGCCCCGGATCAAATCGGCACCGTCGCCGAGTTCCTCAAAGAAGGTCTCGAAGGTATCACGGTCCTCAGACATGACGGTCGTGTCATCGGCGTCGAGCTTCCCACCACTGTCGAGCTCGAGATTTCCGATACGGCGCCGGATGAGCGAGGCGATACCAGCTCCGGTGGCGGCAAGCCTGCCACCCTCGAGACCGGCGCTGTGATCACCGTGCCTTTCCACATCAAGATTGGCGACCGGGTGAAAGTCGATACCCGTACCAGAAAGTACGTCACGAGGGTGTAAGAACTGCTGTGAAGATAGATCTAGACCAAATTCGTGAGCTTCTCGCCGTGGTGAGCGCCACCGAGGTCACCGAGCTGACCATCGAGTTCGGCGATCAGCGTATCACCGTCAAGAAATCGCCTCCGGTCCTGGCTGAGACAATCCCGGTGCTTCCCAAGCCCATCGTCGTGAAAACCGAAGAGGTGAAAGTCGAGTCCGCAATCGCGGCAGCGCCGCCGCCTCCGCAGCCGGTCCGCACCGACCCCGAGCCCAGCCCGCCCGCTCAGAACGAGAGCAACGGCTATATCCATATAACCTCACCCATGGTCGGGACTTTCTACCGGTCCCCGTCGCCGGAATCGCGTCCCTTCGTCGACATCGGCGATCATGTCTCGGTCGGCGACACGGTCTGTATCATCGAAGCCATGAAACTCATGAACGACATGCCCTCCGAAGTGAGCGGCAAAATCATCAAGGTCATGGTGGACAACGGCACCACCGTCGAATACGGTCAACCCCTGTTCCTCGTCGATCCCAAAGGCTAAAGCCGATGTTCGAGAAAGTACTGATCGCAAACCGGGGCGAGATTGCCCTCAGGGTCATCAGAGCCTGTCAGGAGCTGGATATCCATACTATCGCGGTCTATTCGCAAGCCGACGCAGATTCGCTGCATGTCAAGCTCGCCGACGAAAGCTACTGTATCGGACCGCCTTCTTCCCAGCGCAGCTATCTTCATATACCGGCCCTGATCTCCACCGCCGTCGTCACCGGTGCCGACGCTATTCATCCCGGCTACGGATTTCTCAGCGAGAATGCCAATTTCGCCGAGATCTGCCAGGAGCACAGGATCAAATTCATCGGTCCCAGCCGCGACGCCATCACTTCCATGGGCGACAAGTCCTCTGCCCGGGAGACCATGAAAAAAGCCGGCGTGCCGGTGGTGCCCGGAAGCGACGGGCTGATCACCAGCGAAGCGGAAGCTTTCAGCCTGGCTGACGAGATCGGCTATCCAATCATCATCAAAGCCACTGCTGGTGGTGGCGGACGCGGTATGCGCGTGGCCACCGACAAAGCCCAGCTCGGCGCCGCTCTGACCTCGGCGCGCAGCGAAGCCGCCGCCTCCTTCGGAAACGGCGGCATCTATATCGAGAAATATCTGAAGCCGATCAGGCACGTCGAGATCCAGATCATGGC
>JAGQHH010000193.1 GCA_020431945.1 Cyanobacteria bacterium HKST-UBA02
GATCCTTGTTGAACGCCTGGATAACGCCAAGACCTGTATATGAGCCTCCGAGAATGCCACCGGTGTCGATCTTGCTCCGGGGCTTGGCCAGCATTATGGACTGCTCGAAGAGCGCTTGTGTTTTCGCCATGAGCTTCACGGCGCTGGCATGGTCGAGATCGATCGCCTTTCTTACTTGAAGACTGGCATATTGAGCAAGGATATAAGAACAGAAGAGAGCATCGACTCCTTTGTAATCGCCGGACTCGATGGTTTTGTCGATTACCGGTCTAATCCTGACGAAGACCTTCTCCGCGGCTACGGGATCGTCTTCTATAATCGCAGGCAGAATTGCGAAGACTGCGCAGGCAAGCTGCTCGGTAACCGGCGCTTCATTATCCAGAGAGCGCTCGAAATTGCGCAGATAGATCTGGGACCCCTCGGCACTGGTGGTGGTGCTTCGTGTAATCTCCGCCCGGGCGAGATCGATAAGGGTGTGCCGATCTCCGCTCTTGAGCGGAGCTTCTCTCCTGGCGGCGGAGACAACCGCCTTCTCATTCTGCCCGGAGGGACCGGTCGACTTCCCGGCGCGGACAAGGCCATCCAGGATCCAGCCGGCGGCAAAAGAGAGCGCACCGACAAGTATGAGTACGACCAGTGACACACCCGGTTTCACCGTGCGTGCAGAAGCGGAGGGAACCAGCATGGACTTGAGAGCGGCGGCACTCTCCGGTCGTTGATCCGGATCTTTCGAGAGACAGGACTCCACCGCCTGGACCATGGATCTATCAAGACCGGGTTTCAGATCGAGCATCCCGGACGGGTCCGATTCGAGTTGTCTGGTCAGGGTCTCCATGACATTGCCGGTATAGAAGGCCGGCTTGCCTGTAAGAGCCTCATAAAGGACGCTGCCCAGAGAATAGATATCCGATCGCGGACTGACACCGGCTCCACGAATCTGCTCCGGACTGAGATAGCCCGGCGTGCCTACCAGTTTGCCGGTGCGGGTGAGGCGCTGCATCTCGCCGCCTTCGAAATCCTGGAATGAGACACCGAAGTCCACGAGCCTGGGAGTCTCCTCCCCGCTCCAACCGGTGGTCAGGACTATATTCTCGGGCTTGATATCGCGATGTATGACACCATGGTCGTGAGCGAATTGCAGCGCTTCGCAGAGCTTCGCTCCCAGAGCCTGCACTCGCCCCGGCTCCAGGGCACCGCGCTCCTTGAGCAGAGCCTTGAGGCTGAGACCGGCAGCATATTCCATGACGATATAAGGAGAGCCGTCGTCGGTGATACCGAGCTCGTAAATCTCGACGAAGCCCGGATGGCTCAGAGCTGCCAGAGTCCGAGCCTCTCGCTCGAAACGCTGGACCGCGGTCTGGCTCCCCAGCTTGTCGCGATGAAGAATCTTGAGCGCCACCGGTCTGGCCAGGGTGAGGTGCTCCATCAGATAAACGGTGCTGGCAGAGCCCCTGCCCAGGGTCTTCAAATATTTGAATGATGACGACAGAGATCGCAAGGGCAGAGCGATATCCTCGTCTGCCGCCGAATCGATGGAAATGGTCGCATCGAGACCGGACATGGAAGGGCGAGTCACGCAAATGCACTCGTCCAGAGCCTTCGAGCAGATGCTGCAGGTTTCCATCGTCTCCTTTCAAATGAATGCGACCGACGCCTCCGGCTATTCACCCATGCTTTGTTCCCGGTGTCAAATTCGTGTCTCGCAAGACTTTTTACGGGCCGCCGGAAGCTCTATAATCTTGAAAGATGCTTTCAAGTGGTGAGCAAACCATGGTAGCCGGTACAGAGTTCAAGATCGAGATCCTCAAGACGAAAACAGACGAAACCGTCTGTCGACTGCTGCGCCAAATTCCCTTTTTCACCTTCGAGCCTACCATTCTCGAGTACGGGCAGGAGACCCTCAAACCCTTCGCCACTACTTTGATAGCCACCTCCGAAACCGGACAGGCCATCGGCTGTGCCGTCATCGAAGTCACGAACGAGATCACCATGGAAATAGTGGTCATGGGTGTCCACCCGGACTACCTGAGACAGGGTGTCGGCTCCGCCCTCATCGCCAGGGCTGAAGAGATAGCCCGGAGCAAGGACAAGAAGTTTCTTCTCCTGAAGACTCTGGGACCAAGCCAGAGGGATAAGGATGCGGACAAAGCTCTCAAGTTTTTCTACAAAAACGACTTCTGCCTGCTCACCGAAATGGACTTCGTATGGCAGGACAGCTACTGCGGGATCATGCTCAAACAGCTCTAGAGAGCGGACTCCCGGCGCTTCTCGATGGCTCGGCAGGCCTCTTCCGTGGATGCTTGCGATCTTCCGGAGACGGCAAGCGCATCGAGAGCCAGGCCGAATCTATCGATGCCACTGGCGATGGCATGGGCAAGGCCGCCCGCTCCCCGGTCGTTGCCCCGGAAGCCGCGCAAGACGAAATCCTGCTGCCTGAGTCTGCCGGCAAGCAGGATTCCTATATCGGCGACAAAGCCCTGGTGGCAAAAGACCAGTCCAGCCCCGGGCGGGAAGTACCGCTCGAACCGATCTCTCGAAAGACCGCCCGGGTGAAACCCGGAATCTCGCAGTCGATTCAGGTTGACGACATTGACCACCTGTACGACAAGATCCGGAACCAGCTCGCGCAGAAGCGCTGCCGCTGCCAGGGTCTCCCGGGAAGGCACCGCCCCGGCACAGGCAAGAACAACATCCGGCTTGCTCCCTTCGCCCTCCAGAATACCGATACCATCGAGACAATGCTTGCGTGCCTGGTCCAGAGTCATCAAGCTCTGCCTGGCATCGGCATCGATCACAATTATGTTGATTCGTTCAGTAGACTCGAGACAATTTGCCAGGGTGGCAAGAGCTGTGTTGCAGTCCGGAGGCAGGAGCACATCGATACGCTTGTCCGGCTGAATCAAAGCCGCTTGCGTGAAGCCGGGCTCCTGAACCGGTACTTCCGAATCGGCACACCACTGGCTCGAGATCAGCAGATAATTGAGCGAAGAGATAGGCTTGCGCCAGGGGACCTCGGAAGCGCAGGCGAGCCAGTGGGCGAAGTGCCCGAGCATGGACGCGACGATATTGGTATAGTGCTCCGAAAGGACGAAGACACCATGCCTGCCGGTGAGCAGATAGCCTTCGAGCCAGGCCTGGCAGGCCCTGTGCGAAAGCATCTCCACCACTCGCCCTTCGTTGCCGACATCGACTTCTTCAGCATCGCCTTCGCCGGCCAGCACCCTCTGGGTGACATCGAAAATCGAGGCGAGATATTCTCCAGAATTGGTGCCGTCCGAGCTGAAGAGTCTAAATGTCTTACGATTGGCGGCAATCACATCCCTCAGGAAATCACTCACCCTGGAGACGATACGGACCTCGGCTGCCTCGCCCTCTCCCGCACCGGAAACCACCGGAACCGCGCTCTCTTCCAGGGAAGGGATGTTCAGATCTTTGCGCAGACGCCCGCCGTTGGCCGCAGCCTGAGAGCCCAGCCGCCCCTCGGCATCGGGGATGAATTGCGCTGGCTCGGCCAGAAGGGTGCCGTCCTTCTCGAAGAGAGAGCCGATGTTGTAGCTGAAGAACCAGCGCTCAAGGAGCTTGAGCTGTCTGGTGGAATCCCCGGGAGAGAAGCGCTTCATTCGCAGATCGAGACTGGTGCCCTCGAAGCGCTTGCCATCGACGACCTTGGGACCGGTCCAGCCTTTCGGAGTCTTCAAAACGATCATGGGCCAGATCGGTGTAGTAGCAGATGACCCGTTGCCGCCGGCACTCTTCAGCCGACGGATGTCCTCGACAGCGGTATCGAGAGCCGCTGCCAGATGCTGCTGAACTGCCTCGGGGTCAGTGTCCTCGACTATCAGAGGATGATAGCCGTAACCCTGGAACATGGCTTCGAGCTGGCTGTTACTGAGTCGAGAAAGAACCGTCGGCGCCGCCACCTTGTAGCGATTGAGATGGACTACTGGCAGAACCACACCGTCCCGGGTTCGGTTCAGGTACATATGGGAGAACCAGGCTGCGGCAAGGGCACCGGTCTCGGCCTCACCGTCCCCGACGATACAGCAGGCGATCAGGTCGGGATTATCCAGCACTGCGCCATAAGCATGAGCAAGGCTGTGCCCGAGCTCGTAACCGGCCTGAATGGTCCCGGGTATGCCCGGGGCACCATGTGTATATGTCCGGTACGAAAAGCGGCGGAACAGCTCGTCGATACCGGCAGCATTGCTTTCCACTTCCGGGTAGTGCTCGCTATAAGAGCCATCGAGAAATGAGTTGGCTGCAAGAGCCGCGCATCCATGGCCGGGACCGGAGACCAGGAGCAATTTGAGATTGTTCCTCTTGACTATCCGGTTGAGGTGGGCACAGATCAGATTGATACCGGGAATAGTGCCCCAGTCACCGAAGATCTCGTCTTTCAGATCCCCGGCAGTCATAGGGCGGGAGAAAAAGGGATTCTGCCTGAGAAATATCTGTCCAAGGGAAAGAAAATTCGCCGCTCTCCAGTAGAGCCTGAGACTGCGAAGCTCCTCGAGCGAAAGCGGACCCATGCTTTCCACCGAGACCTGAAGACTGCCTTCGTCTTCTATCACCAGAATTCTCCTTAACCCGCCAGGTCTTATCTATTCTATAGCGTTGCAGCACCTTTGAGCGAGCCCGCAGCCGGCTTCGAAAAGATTCCCGGCCGGAGCCAGCATTTTCCCTACCGAGATTGATATTAGATTCACCGAAAAGGGCAGTATAATCTCAATCTCGAAGAGTTTCTCAATAACAGATTCTGGTACGAAGTCTCGGTAAAACTCATTGCCGCTAACTCAATTCAAAGTAAAAGAATTGATGTCCCACCAGGATCGAGTGGTAGGTCAGATTCTGCGGGCCCTTCCCGAATATTTCGGATTCGAGGCCGGCATCGTCGACTTCTGCGAAGCCGCCCGCAAGATGAAAAACACAACTTATGCTGCCATCACCGATGACGGCACCCGGGCAGGTTTTCTACTCTTGACCATGAACAACAACATGACTGCCGAGATCTGGGTCATGGGGGTGCTTCCCGAATTCCACGGTCACGGCATCGGCAAAGCTCTTCTCGAACGAGCCGAGACCGAATCGCGCAAACGAGGTCGCCGCTACATCATGGCTCGTACCATTGGACCCAGCCAGAACGATCCAAACTATCTCAAGACCTTCAATTTCTACCTGCACAACGGCTATTCGATGCTGGTCGAATATGACTTCGTCTGGAAAGGCGACTATTGCGCTTTCATGGTCAAGAAGCTCTGAGCCCTCCTCCGGATGGATACCCGGGAGTAACCCTCCATCGGTCTGAGCCAGGAACATCCTTCGGAATGATAAAAACAATGCCCTCTTACAGGTAACCTGGCCGATCATCAGCATCGGAATCAGGAGAGACCAATATGAGCATGTTCTGTTATCAGTGCGAGCAAACGTCCCAGTGTACCGCCTGCACCACCATGGGGGTTTGCGGCAAAACGCCTGAGACAGCTATTCTCCAGGACGTCATGGTCTACCTCGCCAAAGGCATATCGCAATATGCCAACCGCGCCCGGAAGCTCGGCAAAACCGATTCTTCGGTAGACAGCTTGACCCTGGAGTCATTGTTCATGACCCTGACCAATGTCAATTTCGACGAAGGGGAGCATGTCTCCTATATCAACGACAAGATGCTCCCGGCACTGGAAAAAGCCAGAGCCATGTATCTGGAAGCCTGCTCGCAAAAGGGCATGCAAGCCGAGACTCTCACCGGTCCTGCTTCCTGGGATCACAAGAAAAGCCGGGATCAGCTACTCGAGTTCGGACAGACCATCTCGATAGTCCAGCGGGCTGCTAAAACCGATGCCGATATAGTTTCGCTTCAAGAGCTACTCACCTACGGCGTCAAAGGGCTGGCCGCCTATGCGCACCACGCTCAGCTCCTGGGCTACACGGACGAGTCGATCTATGAATTCGTGCACCGCTCTTTCGACTACCTCACCGGTGCCGACCAGAAAGCGTCCGAGCTCCTCGCCCTCTGCCTGGAAGCCGGCAAAACCAACCTGACCGTGATGGAGCTTCTCGATCGCGCTCATACAGACACCTTCGGGCATCCGGTGCCGACCGTGGTCCGCACCACCCATATAAAAGGCAAAGCCATTCTCGTCTCCGGTCACGATCTCAAGTCTCTATATGAGTTATTGGTCCAGACCGAGGGCAAAGGCATCAATGTCTACACCCACGGCG
>JAGQHH010000194.1 GCA_020431945.1 Cyanobacteria bacterium HKST-UBA02
TCGAGAAGGCTGAAGGCGGCAGCTCCAAGCATCAATTCGCCCTGGCCTGCATGTACTTTCACGGCAAGGGTATAGAGCAGAATCACAAGAAAGCTTTCGAATTGCTCAACAAAGCAGCTGCAAGCGGCAACTCCAATGCCCAGAACAACCTCGGCTTCATGTACGAGCACGGTATCTCGGTACCTGCGGATCTCAAGAAAGCCATGCAGTGGTATAGCACTGCAGCGAATTTCAACAACCCCACGGCTCTCTGCAATGTCGGCTATCTCTATGAATATGGTCTCGGCGTCCCGGCAGACACAGTCCAGGCCCTGAGGAACTATCGAAGCGCCGCCCAGGCCGGCAATAAGACCGCCAAACAGAATCTCTATCGTTACGACTTCGCCAGAAGGCACGGTGGCATCGCCTATGATGACATCAGGGTCGTTGATGGACCATCTCTCAATGACATGCTCGGCAAAGCCGGTCTGAACAATCTGCTCTCCTACGGTGAGGGCGTCACCGAGCCAACTCCGTCTCTGGAAGCGACTCCGGCGGAGGAAAAGAAAGCCGGGCCCGATTCCAAATCCGAGCCCGTCGCGGTAGTGGCCCGTGTCGTGCCTGCACCGGCTGCCCAGCCTGAGCAGGAAGCCGCAGAACCTACAAAAGAAACTGTAAAAACAGAAGAAACCACCGCTGCATCTCCGGACAGCGAGCCTCAGGACCTTCAGGCAGGATCGGAAAAGCTGACCGAGATTCTCAGGCGTCTGAGCAAAGGCACCAGCCTCGAGCCCGCCCCGGCGGAGCCGGAGCAACCACAAAAGGCCGCCGAGCCCGAAGCAGTGAAAATTGCGGAGAAGGCTCCGGAGCCTGTTTCAGAGCCAGTCTCAAAACCGGTTACCGAAACAGTCTCAAAACCGGTTCCTGAAACAGTCGCAGAAGAGACCGCCGAGAAAGCACCGGAAGCAATAGCCGAAAAGCCGGCGCCCAGAGTCGTCGAAGAGAAACTCGTCGAAGAGAAAGTCGCCGAAGAAAAGGTCGCCGAAGAGAAAGTTGTCGAGACAGTCGCTGAGAAGCCAGAGGCTGTGCCTGCCCCCGCCCCGGTCAAAGAAGAGCCGGCCCCGACGGTTGTTG
Source organism: Cyanobacteria bacterium HKST-UBA02 (assembly GCA_020431945.1). Next base: position 1,114 of record JAGQHH010000194.1, read on the forward strand.
AAGAGAAGCAGCCGGAGGTTGCCGCAGCGCCGACAGCAGAACAACCTGCTCCTCGAGAGATTGCCGACAGCTCTACCAGGGAGATTACAGACAAGCTCGACGAGCTCACCCGCAGACCGGTGAGAGACAAGTGGGCTCTGGTGGTCGGGATAAGCAAGTTCGATAACCCGGCAATTCCCAAGCTCAAGTATTCCGCCAAGGACGCATCGGACTTCTATAACTATCTGGTCAACGAAGCCAATTTCAAGCCTGACCATGTTCGTGTGCTGCTCGATGAGAAAGCGACTCAGCGCCGGCTCCTGTCCGAGCTGGGCAGCAAGTTCCTGGCGCGGGTGGTGAAGCCTGACGATCTGGTCGTGCTTTATTTCTCTACTCACGGAAGCCCCGGTCAGCTCGACGTCAGAGGGCGCAATTATCTGGTCAGCTACGACTCGGACCCCGATGATCTGTTCGCCACCGGTATCGAGATGCAGAAGCTGCTCGACTCGATTCAGGGCAGAGTCCTCACCGATCGTGTTCTTCTGGTTCTGGATGCCTGTCACAGCGGATTTGCCGGACCGACTTCGAAAGGCATGTCCCGAATCGGCAATTTCGACGCCGCCGAGCTCGCTCAGGGATCCGGCCAGCTGGTCATCTGCTCCAGCCAGCCCAGCGAGCGTTCCTGGGAATCGGAGCGCTACGACAATGGCGTCTTCACACACAATCTTCTGCGTGGTCTGCGCAGCCAGGGCGAGCGCACCACCCTGGTGGATGCTTTCCGGGTGGCCAAAAGCTCAGTCGAGGACGAGGTCAGAGAGGATCGTCCCGGGGCACGCCAGACTCCTGTCCTGAAAGGACGCTGGTCCGGCAACGATCTGATCGTGGCGATTCCGCCTCGTTCACCACAAGTGGTGCCCGACTCGGTGAAAACCGATCTCTCCTCCGACAGTCGAGATAGACTGGTAGCGTTCAAATCCGATACGGCAGCAGAAGCCCCTGCCGTAATGGATGTTGTAGCAGCCAAGCCTTCCGGCGGCGCCAAGACCAGTGACGGTACTCTCTTGCTGGACTCGAAATACTTCGAGGTGGAAGGCGAGCCCAAGCAGGTCTCCAAAGAGTATTATGACGCCATCAAGAATGACCCGAGCAACGCTCATCTCTATTATGTTCGTGCCAAGGCTCTCATCCAGGTCCAGGATTGGTTCGCTGCTATGAGTTGCCTGAACGACGCTCTCCAGCTTCGACCCAATAACTCCCAGTATTACCTCGGTCGCGCTTATGTGCACTACCGGATGGGCAAGAACGTTCTGGCCAGAGAAGACGTGAATCAGGCGAAGTTCTTCGATAAGCGTTTGACCAGCAAGATCAAGTTCGGTATGTAGGTGGGGCATGAGCCTCGCAGATAGAGCTTGCGTGCCCTGCCGGGGCGGGACACCGGTTCTCAGTCCGGCTGAGATAGAGCCTTTGCTCGCCGAGCTTTCGGGCTGGACGGTTGAGAACGATCGCAAACTCGTCAAGTCTTATCAATTCAAGAATTTCAAAGAGCCAATGGATCTGGCGGTCAGGATAGGCGAGCTGGCCGAGGAGCAGGGGCACCACCCGGATCTGACTATTGCCTGGGGGAAGCTCCAGGTCGAGCTCTGGACGCACAAGATAGGCGGTCTCTCGGAGAGTGATTTCGTTCTGGCGGCTAAGATAGACCGTATCAGTACATGAAGAGGGCGAAAGTCGAGACCGAGAGCATGATGAAAGCCAGAAAGGCAAGGATCAGCCTGGTCACTTCCCAGCTTACAGAGAGTGAGACTTCTACTTTTTCCTTCTTCTCTTTCGGCTTCTTTTCTCTCTTGACAGTGCCGCGCATCTGACCGATTTCTTTGAGCGTGGTTCCGTCCTTTTCGCTGCTTGTCCAGCGGTTGGGCGCCTGGGCTTGCGGGAGAGGCATATGACGGACTCTCTCTTCCTCTTTCTCGTCCTCCTCGGCTCTGGCGGACTCGTCACCGCCGGCGGTGCCACCGGAAAGAAAGTCCTCGACGGACCCGCCGCCGCCTTGAGGCTCGGCTTCTTTGGCCGGGCTCTTGATCCCCAATCCGAGATCGTCCCAGTTGCGTGACACTGGCGCATCGGTAGATTCGTCTCCAGTGCCGATGGAGTCGAGATCGCCCCATTTGCTCTTCTCGCCGCTTTCCTGCCCGGCAGGAGTGCCGATTGAATCCAGATCGCCCCACTTATTCTTTGATGATGCGGTGCTGCCGAATCGGCCCAGGCTTCCACCTTCCGGGACCTTACTCGGAACCTTACTCGGGGACTGGCCCGGGGTGCCTATTGAGTCGAGATCGCCCCACTTGCTCTTCTCCTCATCGGCTGAGGCGGCAGGCTTTGCAGCAGGAGTGCCGATAGAATCGAGATCGCCCCATTTGCTCTTCTCCTCATCGGCTGGAGGGGAAGATTTCGCTGCCGGAGTCCCGATGGAGTCGAGATCGCCCCATTTGCTTTTCTCTTCGCCGGCAGATTCTGAAGTCTTCGCGGCGGGAGTACCGATGGAGTCGAGATCGCCCCACTTGCTTTTCTCGGGCTCGGGCTCGGTTTCTTCAGCAATTTCAGGAGGCGCTTCTTGAGTTTTCGGCTCTACCGAGAATTCCCAGCTGGGGAAGGTGGAGTCGAGGATATCGCCGACTTCTTTGACCCATCCGGCAAGGGGAGCATTCTCGCTCGAATCTGCAACTGGAGCGGCTTCGCTGGTGTCGGTCTCCTCCTCGTCCTCTGGCAGTTTTTTCGAGATAATCGAATCGAGCTCTTCCCACTTGCTCCTTGAAAGGGACGGCGTGGCAAGACCAGGGCTCTTTCTGGCAACCGGCGGAGGAGGGCTAGGCTTCACCGGTTCTGGTTCAGGCTCCGGTTCGGGTTCAGGCTCCGGTTCGGGCTCAGGTTCGGGCTCAGGTTCGGGCTCCGGTTCGGGCTCCGG
>JAGQHH010000195.1 GCA_020431945.1 Cyanobacteria bacterium HKST-UBA02
GACATCATCGCCGAACATTCGGCCATGGTCTTGGACGCGCGAGCGACGGCGTTGGTGAAGTAATAGTCAGCGACCGGCGAGCGGAACGGCGCCGAGCCGACGGCCCCCGCCTTGCCGATCTTGGAGAGGTCGAGCGTTTCCGCCGGGCGCTGATCGATGCGGCCGAGCGACGGCGCCGCGGCGATCATCGCCTGACGCAACGCGAAGAGATCGTCATAGGGCAAGGTCTTGCCGACGCGGTCTGAAAGAGCGCGGATGATCGCCCAGTTCTCACGCGCTTCGCCAAGCGGGAAATGCGCGCGGCGCGCCATCTGCGCGCGGCCTTCCGTGTTCACGAAGATCGCGTTCTCTTCCGTATAGGCGGCGCCGGGGAAGATGACGTCCGCATAGCGCGCGCCAATGTCGCCGTGATGACCCTGATAGACGACGAAGGCGCCGCTGAATTTCGACGCGTCGATTTCATCCGCGCCAAGATTATAGACGACTTCGATGTCGCGGCTGGCGCAGCCTTCGAGGATGCCGGCGAAGACGACATTCTTGCGCTCCGAGGCAGCTTTCCGGAGGAAGTCACAGGCCTTGTCCAGGGCGCGACTGGTTTGCTCCAGATCAATAATGTAGATGCCGTTCCGCTCACCGTAGATGTACGGTCTCATTTTCGGGTTCCAACGGCGGGTCTGGTGACCGAAGTGGACACCTGCTTCCAACAGTTGTCTCATGGATGCTACTGGCAAGGTTTTCCTTAACTCCTCTGTTGTACAGAACATTCTTGGTATCTCTCGTGTGTGGCTGCCTCGAGCGCTTCCGAATTAGCGCCCGGGTAACGGACAAACCTATCACTGAACGCACTATATCCGATAGCCCCTATTAAGCAGGCACTTAACATACCCACCACCGCGCCGGCTGGACGCGACGCAGGGACCTCTCCGGGAGCCGACCGGACAATCAGGCTATTTTACCACAAGCCTCATCAGAAGCGTCTTTCTAGACAACTTAACCTGCTGATCGTTATAATAATACAACGTGAATCCTCGCTAATATCCACGTTTCAACTACGGTGAAGGTACAAATTGTCCAAGGTTTTAGTACTGAACGCTTCTTACGAACCGCTTAACATTTGTACCTGGCGGAGAGCCGTGGTGCTCCTGCTCAAGGGCAAAGCCGAGCAGATCGAGCACGAAGGTCATCTTATCTATGCCGACACTCCAATGCCTATAGTGATCAGGCTCCGGCATTACGTGAAGATTCCCTATAAAGAGATCAGCCTCTCCAGGCGCAATATTCTCCACCGCGACAATTACACCTGCCAGTACTGCGGGATCAGACGGCATGACCTGACAATCGACCATATAGTCCCGCGCTCCCGTGGCGGCGTGGACACCTGGGACAACGTCACGGCAGCCTGCCTCAAATGCAATGTCAAGAAAGGGGACCGCACGCCCCGGGAAGCCGGCATGAGGCTCAATGCCCAGCCGCGCAGGCCTTTCTCCCACGTCCTCTTCGAGATCTCCAAGCACACCGCGAACGGTGACTCGGTCTGGCAGAAATATGTGATCGGCTTCTCTTGAGGAGCATCGAACTTTTTCGCCGGCGAAGCCGTCTGGAATAGAGACGACGGATCGAGATCCCGTGCATAGCAAATCCGACCCCGGATGGATATACGCCGGTGAAAAGTAGTCTAATCATGGCTTGCAGTCAGGACTTTATCCGCCGTACCGGACACCCTCAGGCACTATACTGGCGTGAAAAGGAGTCTGCTTGAAGTGGAGCCGCTCTATGCCGCCGTTGCTCTCGACCTCGAGGTCAAAGAGCTTCGTGACAGGCTTTTCTCTTATTCCGTACCGGCGGAGCTCACTGACGAGATATTCGTGGGCAGCCAAGTCCTGGTCCCTTTCGGTCACCGCAATCTGGTGGGCGGCTATATAGTATCTCTCGACCGGGAGCGACCGCCAGGACTCAAGCTCGTCAAGCCGGTCGCCGAAGTCGTCGATCCCGATCCTCTCTTCGACCGGGAATATGTTGATTTTCTGCGCTGGCTCGCCGAGACCACCTGCTCCCAGCTCTCGGATGTGGTCCAGGCAGCGTTGCCCTCCTGCGTGCTTCCCCGGCTAAAACGCTCGGTCCGCCTCACCAACAGGCCGATTCTGGAGATCAGCGCCGACCGCTCCCGCACCGCGCTCCTGGATATTTTGCGCAGCGCAGGCAATAGCAGCCTCAGCCTGCAATCCCTGCGCCGTCGCTTCACCAGAGGGAGCCGCCAGAGCCAGAGCGAATTCTACCGACTCCTCAACGCTCTCAAGCATGAGGGACTGGTGGAAGTTGCCACCGAATCGGGAAACAGGGCGAGTACCCGCTATGCGACCCAGGTGACCCTCACTGGTCAGCAGCCGGAAAGCAAGAGACAGAAAGAGATAGTCGCTCTGCTAGAAGAGAATCAGGGAGAGATGCCCCTGACAGTCCTCTTGAAGAGCGCCGGCACCACCCATCAAACGGTCCGGCGACTGGAGCAGAGCGGGGTAGTCAGGCTCGAGGAGAAAGAGCTCTTTCGCGATCCCCTGGCGAGCTTGAGCCTGGAAGCAAGCGGCTTTGAGCCTCCCACCCTGACCTCTCACCAGAGCACCTGTCTCGAGGTTCTGGAAAAAGAATTGCAGTCGCCGACTCCCTCACCGTCGCCATGGCTCCTGCATGGAGTGACCGGATCGGGCAAGACCGAGGTTTATCTCCGTCTTATCCGCAAAGCCCTTGATTCCGGTCGCACGGCGCTCCTTCTCGTCCCGGAGATCAGTCTCACGCCCCAGCTGGCAAGCCGGCTCAAGGAACGCTTCGGCGAGCTCGTCTCGGTCTGGCATTCCGGAATAAGCGCCGGGGAGCGTTACGATACATGGAAAGGCCTGCGCACCGGACGGGTGAGAGTCCTGCTCGGGGCTCGCTCGGCGTGCCTGGCCAATATCCCGGACCTTGGCCTGATCATTCTCGATGAAGAGCATGATGGCAGCTATAAGCAAAGCAATCCGAGCCCTCGTTACAATGCCCGCACAGTAGCCATCGAGCGTGCCAGGAGGAGCGGTGCCCTGGTTCTCCTTGGCAGCGCCACCCCGGATGTGGTCACCTACTGGGAAGCCCGGGCCGCCGACCGCATCCTCAGCCTGCCGGAGCGGGTACACAGACAGGCGATGCCCCGGGTCAATGTGGTAGACATGCGCCAGGAGCTCAAGCTCGGCAACAAATCCATCTTCTCGGTCGCTCTCAAAGAAGCAATCGAAGAGACCATGGCTCTCAGCGAACAGGCGATCCTGCTCCTCAACCGGCGAGGCTACGCCAGCCATGTCTTCTGCCGTGCTTGCGGACATGTGGTCTCATGCAAACACTGCAGCGTAGCCCTTGTTTATCACAAGGATAATCACAGGGACAATCTTAGCGATCACGGCGCCCGGGGTCACCTCTCCTGCCACCATTGCGGCGCCAGCAGAGGGATGACCGAGGCCTGCCCGGAATGCAAGAGCCCCTTTATCAAGGAATTCGGGCTGGGCACCCAGAAAGTCGAGGAGTGTGTCCGGGAGCAGTTTCCCGACGCCAGGGTCGTGAGGCTCGACAGCGACGTGGCAGCCCGCAAAGGAGCCTTCAAAGAAGTCCTGGATTGTTTCGTCCGGGGCGACGCCGATATTCTCATCGGTACCCAGATGGTCTCCAAAGGTCTCGATATTCCAAGGGTCACACTGGTGGGCGTGCTTGCCGCCGATGCCGCCCTCAATATGCCGGACTACAGGAGCAGCGAGCGCGGCTTCCAGCTCCTCAGCCAGGTGGCGGGCCGCGCCGGACGCGGAGACCGTCCGGGCCGGGTGATCATGCAGACCTATAACCCCGAACTACCGATCTTCGACTGGGCGAGCCATCATGACTTCGATAGCTTCCTCGAAACCGAGCTCGATACAAGGAAGCTCTTCTCCTACCCGCCCTTCAGCCGGATCATAAGAGTGGTGGTATCGGGAGTTCATCAAGATCAGGTGGACCGGCAATGCACTCGTATCAAAAATGAGCTTGAAGCTCTCCTGGTCGAGGGCACTGCCGAGGTCCTGGGACCGGCGCCCTGCCTGATCGAGCGCGTCCGGGGCAAATACAGACACCATCTACTCGTCAAGCTAGCCAGAGAGGCCCCCGGCCAGACCGTCATCGACTTTCTCAAAGGTGTCGATCCGGACGAGGGAACCCGCATAGCTGTTGACGTAGACGCTCTGGACCTGTTATAGAATGTCATCCGGCCAGCTCGCTCAGAGGTGCCACGCTCTCTTGATCATCGCCTACCAGCTCATTCTCGCCCTTGTGCTCTTCTTCGCCGGACCGGTGCTTCTCCTCAAGAAAAAAGTGAGACCGGGACTGGCCCAGAAGTTCGGCTCGGTGCCCCGGGAGATCCGGCAGCAAAATTTTAACGATTGCATCTGGATACACGCAGTCTCGGTAGGTGAATTCAACGCAGCTCTGCCGCTGATCAAAAAATTGAGAGAAACTCATCCGGCCGTTCCTCTGGTGGTCTCGACAACGACGGCCACCGGTCAGAGCCTGGCCAGAGAGCGGGCTGTCGGTGAGAATCTGGCCGATGCCTGCTTCTATTTTCCCTTCGATCTTTCATTCTGTTTCGAACCCTGGTTGAAAGCCATCGCTCCCAGGTGTTTCGTAACGATCGAGACAGAGATCTGGCCGGCATTCATTTCCCGATGCCGGAAAAAAAGTATTCCGGTGATCGCGATCAATGCCCGGATCTCGCCGCGATCCTTCGAGCGCTACAGCCGGGTCAAATACTTTTTCCGGCGGGTCTTCGAATCATTCACCGCCATTGGTGCGCAATCAGAAAGCGAGCGCGAGCGTTTCACCGCCCTTGGTGCGCACCCCGGAGCCATCTCGGTAATCGGCAATATCAAAATGGACGGATTGAAAGCAATTGCTCCGGAAGAAATAGAAGCGCTTCGCGAAAAGCTCGGATTGACTCCCGATGACTTCGTGGTAGTAGCTGGCTCCACCCATGAGAGCGAGGAGTCCCTGGTTCTGGACGCCTGCCGGGCCCTCACCGAGCTCGATTCGCAGCCTGGCAGAGTGCGCCTGATCATCGCGCCCAGGCATCCCGAGCGATTCGAGCGAGCCGCTTCTATCATCGAGAGCAGAGGACTTTCTCTAAGACGTTATTCGAAGAACGAGAGCTTCAGCCCCGATGCGGGCGCCGGCGAAGTCTATCTTCTCGACGGTCTTGGACAGCTCAGTCGTTACTACTGCCTGGCCTCGGCGGCTTTCGTGGGTGGCACTTTCGTGCCGGTAGGCGGTCACAACGTCGCCGAGCCATACGCCTATTCGGTACCAGTATGTTGCGGTCCCGGACTGAGCAAGACCAGGGATATCGCCCAGAGCCTCACCGACCGTGGTGCCCTCCTGGTCTGCCAGAATGGTGCCGAGCTCGAGAAAGCCCTGGTCATGCTCTATACCGACGAGGAGAAGCGCGCGGCAATCGGATGCCTCGGCGCAGCCTGGCTCAAAGAGAACCAGGGCGCCGTGGATCGAGCTCTGAGCCTGATCGATGCACATCTTGAAGACCGAAGCACCGCAGAGCCCAGACCCCTCGCTGCTCGCAAAACCAAATGAACCTGCCACAAAGTCAACTGGCCCGCACCCTCTTGAAACCGGCATCATATTGCTACGGTCTGGGCTCGGTGGTTCGCCTGGAAGCCTATTCTCGGGGCATCATGTCCTCGACCCGCGCGGCTGCCCCGGTGGTCAGTATAGGTAATATCACCGTCGGTGGCACAGGCAAGACTCCTGTGACCATCGATATCGCCCGCCGTCTTATCGCCCTCGGGCTCCAACCCGCTATTCTGAGCCGCGGCTACAAACGTCAATCCCGCGAGCACCTGGTAGTGGTAAGCGACGGCAAGACAATGCAGGTCGACTGCAGGCAGGCCGGAGACGAGCCCTTTATGATGGCACAGGCGGTGCCGGAGGCGGCGGTGATTTCGTGCTCATCGAGGAAGGAAAGCGGCCGCGTTGCCGTGGAGCAACTGGGCTGCAACGTCCTCGTGCTCGATGACGGATTCCAGCATATTCAGCTCGAGCGCGATCTGGACATTGTGCTGGTGGACTACAACGACGACCTCGAGCAGGAATGCGTTCTGCCTGCCGGACGCCTGCGCGAGCCTCTTTCCGGAATGAGAAGAGCCACCGATATAGTGATCACGAAAATCCCGGAAGCGCCGGATGAAAATCGCCTGAGACAACTCGAGTCCACGATCACCAGCCTGGCACCGCGAGCCCGGCTGAGCTCCGCCCGCTTCCTTCCGTCCGGGCTCTCTGGAACTTCCTCAGAGCATCCACTCGCAATGCTTTCAGGCAAAAAAGTGATCTGTGTATCGGGAATTGCACGTCCAGAATCTTTCCGGAATACCCTCACCGGGCTCGGCGCCGAAATCGCAGGCAGCGCCGAATATAGCGATCATTACTGGTTCGACAGCAGCGATATCGACCATATCCTCGAGCTCAGGAAAGAGAGGGGCGCCGATCTGATCGTCACCACAAGCAAGGATTTCGTCCGTATGGATATTCCAGAGAGAGCCGGCGATACGATCTTCGCCCTCACCCAGGAGACCAGCTGGATCGGCGCACCACCCGAGCTGGAGCCGCTTGCGGGGAGAAAACCATGATCCCCTTGCCAGCAAACAGGATCCTGGTGATCCGTTATCGCTTTCTCGGCGACACGATCTTGACCGTGCCATTTCTGCGAAATCTAAGAGGAGCTTATCCGCAAGCCCGCATCGATATGCTGGTGGGGCCCGTCAGCGGCGAGGTTCTGACCGGTTGCCCCTATGTCGACAATTTCATCACATTCGATACTACTCGTTTTCACAAGTACGACAGCGGCGAGGGCGAAAAGCGCAGCTTCTGGTCCTATGTCCGGCAGCTGCGGGAGCCCCGCTACGACCTGGTCTTTGTCCTGAAACGGTCCCTCTCCTCGGCTTTTCTTGCCTTCACCACCGGTGCGCGTTATCGGGTCGGCTATGCCACCGAAGGCCGCGGGCTCCTGCTCACGCACTCGGCAAAATGGCGAACCGACATCCATGAGGTGGAGTCGGTGCTGGACGTGCTCGAGGCGGCCGGCGTGAGGGTGGAAGACCGACACCTGGAAGCCTGGATAGCGGAAAGCGAGAGCGACTCGATCCGCAAGAAAGTCCCCGAGCTGGAAAAAGGCGGAGGGAAGGTGCTCATCCATGCCGCCGCCGCTCATCCGGATAAACTTTATCCACTGGAGTCCTGGGCGACAATAATCAAAGCACTGAGCGAAAAGGTAGGAATGCAGCCCTTTTTCACCGGAGCGCCCGGAGACAGGCAGATGTATGAGGAACTCACAGGGATGTCAGGCGTCAGAAGTGTTAATATGGCAGGAGAACTATCTGTAAGAGAAAGTATGGCTTTATATCAAGAAATGGACCTGGCCGTATGCGTAGACTCCGGACCCGCCCACCTGGCGGCAGCCACCGGAGTTCCTACAGTGGCGCTATTCGGACCTACAGATCCAGTTCGCTGGGCACCCTACGGTGACCGGATGAAGGCAGTCTACGACAACGGTCTGGACTGCCGACCCTGCAATTACAGAAAGACCTGCGACAACAGACCCTGCCTCAACGAACTCCCTGCCGGCACCGTCCTGGCCGCCTGCGAAGAGCTCCTGAGTAGCGGCGCGCCCACCGGGGAGTAGACCATGAGAATCTTCGTCTTTATCGCTCTTCTAGCCACGTTCATGTCGGCGCCGATCCGGGCTGTCGCCAGTACGCCTGCCGAGGCAGCCCAGCAGGAGGCTGCCACGGTGAAAAAGTTCGAGGAAATGAAGAAGAAGGCTGCCAGCAGCTGGCCGAAGTGGTACTACTGGGACCAGGTCGGGCTGAAAGACTGGAATTCCGGGGACAGACCAAGGGCCAAGCAAAAGTGGGAATATGCCCTGGGTATTGCCGAAGCCGAGGTGCGGGGCAAAAAGCTCGACCCGGTTACAGCACGACGCTTCAGAGAATTTCTGGACCATCAGATATTGCTGGTCCAGTATTTCCAGTTGCCCAACAAGCGCGAGCTGGCCGGTAAAGACCCGAGAGAGCAATATGCATTGATCAACGACGCTCGAATCGAGGACATCGAGCGCACTCTCAAATATCTCGACAGGGTAGAGCGGCTCGGGAACAGCACCCTGGGTCGTGGACACTATGCCATGCAGCCTTTCAACAGGATTCGGGTCAAGCACGAAGAATGGAAGCGCAGCATGAAGTACGAGAACGAGACCATCCGGGGCTGGCCGATCGGCTCTTACGACAATGGCGGCAAGCAGGGCAAGACCGGTACGCCGGTAGTCATCCAGGACAGGCGTGACGCCAGACCGCCGGACTGGTGGAAAAACCAGAAAGGCGCCGAGGTCTGGAAAGACCAGCGGGACTCTCACCAGAAAACCCAGACCACTTCCGCCAAAGCAGGTTACGATCCGAATCGGTTCAAATCGAGCTATAACCGAACCCCCGGAACCATGTATGTGGGCGGCAAACAGGTCAAGGTCTCCGACCGGCCCAACAAGGACAATCCGGTCGGCAATGTCGCCGGCAACTCTCCAAAAGAGTGGGGCAATACCAATCGCCTGACCGACGCCAAAAAGCCTCTCCCCTGGGGTCAATACGATGGCACCCCCCGTGGACCCGATTTGAACGCCAAACCGGTCCCGCAGCTATGGGGAACCAGCGCAAAGCCCAAAGATCCCCTCAAGCAGGGCTGGGGCAACAATACCTGGGGCACCCAGCAACTGAACAAACCACCTACAGGCGTACGAACTCCCGCTCCGCCGGATAAAGAGAGCAATTACTGGAAGTAGACTCTTCTGAATCTTCAGCGGGTATCTTGAAAAACCGCCCCGGCCTCGATCAAGACAGGCAGGCCTCTAACCACGCAGAAAAAGCAGGAGAAATAAACGAAAAACATCGCTATGCCGGGAAGGAACCAGCCCGGTCCCTGGCTGGTGTGGGCGGCGATAACCAGACAGAAAGCCACCGCTTTCACTACCGCATAGGTGAATCGGCTGAAATTGGAAGCCACGAGAAACTTGCCCAGAGCCGACTGCATCATCGTCTTTTCCCCGAAAGCGGTCAGTCCTTTCTCGCTGGCATGGGAGCGAATCGCATCGACGAAGGTTCCCCGGATCAAATACAGAAGCGGCACGAAAACAGGGATCCAGCCGAGGGACGAGAAGACGATCCAGTAAGCCATCTCCACGGCCCGGTCCCCGGCAATGTCGAGAATGCCTCCGAGCTTGGTGGACTGATTCAGTTTGCGAGCGAAGTAACCGTCCAGACCGTCAGCCCAGATGACCAGCACCGTAAGACCGAAAGCCGTCCAGAGAAGAAGGTCTGACGGAGGCTGGAAAAGCAGAGCCAGGGTACCCAGAGCCAGCACCACTCGCGATACCGTTATCGTGTTCGGCACGTTGATGGAGGGAGGCTTCAAAGCACTTCCTTAGAGATCCAGATCGGCGAATTGAGCATGCTTTTCGATGAAAGCACGTCGGGGTCCGACCGCCTCACCCATCAAGAGGTCGAAGGTATGATCCGCATCGGAGGCGTCTTCCACCGAGACCTTTTTGAGAGTCCGGGTATCCGGATTCATAGTGGTTTCCCAGAGCTGCTCAGGCTGCATTTCACCCAGCCCTTTGAAGCGCTGAATCACCGACTTCTCACCGAACTCCGCCCGCAGGGCTTCGAGCTTGTGATCGTTGTAGCAATACTCGGAACGCTTGCCCTTGGTGATCTTGTAGAGAGGCGGCTGAGCGATATAGACGTAGCCTTTCTCCACCAGAGGTCTTGCATAGCGGAAGAAGAAAGTGAGCAGAAGGGTGCGAATGTGGCTTCCGTCGACATCGGCATCGGTCATGACGATAACCTTGTGATAACGAAGCTTGCTCAGGTCGAGGTTCTCGGCGTTGGGGCGCAGGAAGCCACCGGTCTTGGCACCGTCCTCGTCCTTGTCGTCCTTGACATAGAGTCCGAGGGCCTGGATCATAGCCTGTACTTCGGCATTCTCGTAGATCCGGCTGGGCTGGACCCGCTCCACATTGAGGATCTTGCCTCGTAGCGGCAGTATTGCCTGGAACTCGCGGTTCCGGCCTTTCTTGGCGCTTCCTCCGGCGGAGTCGCCCTCCACCAGATAGATCTC
>JAGQHH010000196.1 GCA_020431945.1 Cyanobacteria bacterium HKST-UBA02
TGCATATTCTCGTGAAAATGGCCGGTGAATCTCGTCGGAAAATGGCCACTGATTCTCGTTGATTTTGGCCTGGGATTCTCATTTAATCTGGCCGCCTGCCAAGGACCTCTAGAGCTGAAAGGACGCTAATTTTACTGTTCCCCTTTCGAGTCCTTCTTTTTCCTTTTGCCCCTTAAAGTTTTTCCAGTCAATTCAATTTTGTAGGCACTGTGGATGATGCGGTCGAGAATGGCATCCGCGAGAGTAGGATTCTCGAAAGTTCGGTGCCAGTCCTCGACCGGTACCTGGGAAGAGATTAGAAGTGAGCGGTGACCGCAGCGGTCGTCAGTCACTTCCAGGAGGTCTCGGCTATTCTCCTCCGTAACTGGTATCAAGGCGAAGTCATCCAGGACTAGCAGATCGAACTTCAGAAGTTTGTTCAAGAATTTGTTGTAACTGCCGTCCATTCTGGCAACCATCAGGTCTTGAAAGAACCTGGGCGCCCTGTAGTAGGCAGGACTGAATCCGAGCTTGCAGACCTTGTGTGCCAGTGCGCAGGCGAGATAGCTCTTGCCGACTCCGGTTGGCCCTGTTATCAGGACATTGAGACCCTCTCGCACCCATTGGCCGGTCGAGAGCTGAGAAATGAGTCCTCGCTCCAGACCACGGGGATGGCTAAAGTCTATGTCCTCCATGACCGCGCTCTGTTTAAGCTTGGCTGTCTTCAGCCGTCGTCCGAGCTTCTGGCTTTCTCTGTCTGAATACTCTGCGTCGATGAGGAGAGCGAGGCGGTCATGGAAGGCAAGCTTCTGTACATCAGCGATGTCTTCCTGCCCCTGAAGCGCCTTGACCATGCCATTTAGCTTCATCGAAAGCAGCTTATCTATTGTTTGGTTGTTTAGCATCCGTGTTCCTCCTGCTTGAAGTGTTCTGGACCTCTAATGTTCTTGTGCTCGAAACTGGTGGTAGGCAGCTTGAGTTGTGAAGGAAGGTTCTCTACTCCCTGCTTTAGAATCTCTCTGACAACTCGGTAGCCAGGCGACCTTAGTCGGAACGCGTAGCTGCAAGCTGCTTCCAGATCGGTCGAGCCGTACTTGTCCTTGAGAGTCCGAAGCAGACCGAAGCACTGGTCGAAGCTGAGCTGAGGGTACGGCTTCGAGTCCAGGAGGTGCTGAATCATGGCCGTTGTATTTGGACCGACCTTGCGAGCCTGCTGTATGAAGCGCTCCGGCGACATTCCATGATACGCGGCGTGCTTAGGCGGCAAGTGCTCCTCTGCGGTTGTTTTTCCATTTTGCACCCAGCTTCGCAGGTGGCTGGCGACGCGGAGATTGCTGTGAAACACCTCGACGGTATTTGCTGTGCTCCGGACTTCGACTGACTCGCCAGATAGTTGGTAAGGGACGGAATAGTAGTGACAGTCGATGAAGACGTGATAGTTGTTCGGCACTCCGACGTTGACTGACCATTCTTCAAACTCGTATTCGAATCTGGGCAGGGGTTGCATCGCCGGTCTATCGACCTCCTCGTACCAGGTGGTCCTGGACCCTGAGAGCTTCTGAAACGGCTGGTCGTTGACTTCCTTTAGACGCCTCCCTATCTCCTGATTCAGGTGGTCGAGACTGAAGAATGTTTGGTTGCGGAGCGGAGCCAAAACCTGCTGCTCGACAATCTGGACGCCTTTCTCTACCTTTGCCTTGTCTCGAGGATGTCTCTTGCGCGCCGGCAGTATCCCACAGCCGTAGTGCTCTCCGAGGCGTTGGTATGTACGGTTAAGGGTGGGGTCATGACGGTCCGCTTTAGTCACCGCACTCTTCAGGTTGTCCGGTACAAGGAATCTCGGGACACCACCAAGAAATCGGAAAGCGTGGATATGAGCCTCTATCCAGGACTGCAGCTTCTGGTCTGCGCAGCCCCTGGCGAATATGTAGTTGCTTGCTCCCATTACGCCCACAAAGATCTCTGCTCTCCTAACCTCTCCGGTATCGCGGTCGGTGATCCATGCTCCCTGCCCAGCAAAGTCTACGAAGAACTTCTCGCCGGCTCTGTGGTCCTGCTGCATGACGACGTCGCGCTTCTTCTGCCACTGCCGGAGCCGCCGGCAGAATTGTGGGTAGCTCAAGCCGGTCGGGGTCTCTGAGCGATACTCCAACCAGACGAGCTTCTTTGTCATGCCCTTTCGCCGAAGCTCTCGGTCAATTTTCTCCCAGTCGGGATCTTCATACCGTGTAGGCACCGGAGCCGGAGCGCCGAAAAGTAGATTCTCCAGAAACTGGTCATCCTGCTCCACTGGCAGGGGCCAGACGAGCTCGTGAGCAGCCGCAAGGCGAAGGGTCTCTTGAACCTTTCCGCGCGAGATCCCTAATACCCGAGATATCTCGTTCGCGCTCAATTCCAGCTGTAATGCCAGACGTAGTAATTCACGAATTTTCTGCATGGGAAGCCTCTCTCTAGGCATCGGATTCCTCCTCTCACTCGAAGCGATTGGAGAAGAATCCACTGTTTGTCTTGAGACGTCCCTGTCAGCCTAGCCGAACAGTCAGTTTCTGAACGACGCTTTAGAATATCCGGTTGGCAAGCGGCCATTTTCGATGAGAATGACCGGCCAGATTAAACGAGAATTGCCGGCCACTTTCGACGATATTCACCGGCCATTTTGGATGAGAATTGCCGGCCAGATTCGATGAGAATATGCAATGGTTTTATGGCTAATCCGCCGACTCTATTGAATTGACGTTCTCCTTTATTTCAACCTCTTGGAACGTCTTGTGCTGAATTGGCAATAATCTTCCAGCGTCAATTTCGAACAACGGCATACTTAGCACCTCTGAGCGGCTATATGTTGTTTGTCACCAGCGGCATGACCACTCCTCATGAGCTAGTGGTCCTGAGTTTAAGATGTCGCGGCGTGAACGCCAGTCGGGGAGGAGGCGATCCATTAAAGCAACAAACCTGTCGCTATGAGATCGCTCGATTAGATGAGCAAGCTCGTGAACAATCACATACTCCAGGCACTCAAATGGCTTCTTGGCTAATTCAAGATTTAGCAACAAGCACCGGGACTGAGCATTACAGCTGCCCCACTTCGTTTTCATTTTTCGAATGCCCCACTCTGGTTTTTTGACACAAAGCATGGCCGACCATTGGGCCACCAACGGAGTAGCAGCATCTTTCAACTGCCTGCGATACCAGTCGTTCAAAATTTCCTGGCGGCGAGCCTGGCTAGTTGTGCGCCGGACAAACAGATGGAGCGTCGTTTTGTTTTGCAGCATGACGGTGCATCTGCCAGTATGTTCGATAACGCGTAGCCGATAACGGCGACCTTGGAAATAATGTGTTTCGCCGGTGACCATCTCGCGCTCGGTCTGGCGGGCTTGTGCTTCGAACTTTGCTTTTTGGCGTTTAATCCAAACTATCCTTTCTACAACCGCAAGCCTAATGGCGTCCTTGGTCAGTGCAAGCGGAGCTGCAACTCGGACCTTTCCGTTTGGTGGATATACTCCGAGGTGGAGGTTCTTGATGCGCTTCCGCACTACCTCGATACTCATGCCGCTAACCGCAAAGCTATACGTCTCAGTATTCATGTTGCTTCTTCGCCAACTCGAAAATGGTTTCTACTTTTGTCTCGTCCTTCAGCACTTTTCGAATTGCGTATTTGACTTCGCGTTCTTTCACCATGCTTCCTCTCCAATCATCCTTCTTCGTAGAGGTGATGGCATGGTCAACCAGAATCGTTAAGTCCAAGTCCTGGTCAAGATTGTCGTAAATTGCTCTTTTGGCTGGAGAATTGATTTCTTTTGGGTAGTTCGCGCCGAGACCAGGATCGTTTACTTTCTTAGTCAAGGCTACTATCTCTGCCAAATACTGTTCATATTCGATTGCTTCTTGCCGCCGCTTTTCGATCAGTGCATCCAGAAGTTCTGACATTCGCTCGTAGTATTTCGGATTCATTGGTTGCTCGTCAGTGATGATTTTTCTGACGTTGTTCTCAATTGTTTCGGCTACAGCTTCCTTGTTTCGCTTAATTCCCGTTGGCAGCATGTCAATGGCATCGGAGCCGCGCTGAACAATCAACTGGATCAATGAGAGATCGTCAAAAGCAGAAATCTTCTGGCTGTCCTCTGCGCGAATGTAGGTATCAATTAGATGGCGCATGGCTGGTTCGTACATTTTGAGGTCAATATAGTCACCGCTAGCGATCTTGACCTCGTTTCTCACGCGTTCAAAGTGGGCGACTTCATCCTTCAATTTAGAGATTTGCGGATCGCTATAGCCTGCCTGGGGCAATTCGTTTGCGATGTTGCCGAAAGCACGTAGCAGCGAGCCTGTGAACTTATACAATTTGAGGCGCTTTGGCTCGTTTTCTTTGAGTTGTCCGGCATCACCAGAATCGGTGCCACAAAAATATCTTAAATAGTCGGCCGTCTCTTTCGGAGGCTCGACCGGTTCACAAAGCGCTTTGATAATTTCTCTGGCTTCTTCTAGATCTTCTCTGGCTTCTTCCAAACGGTCTTTAAGCAAGCCTTCTACGTCAGTTTTGTCGTATCCATCAAGAGCACCGCTGGTGTAGTCTTGAACGGCTTTCTCTAGTCCCTTAAATAGGTCTTTGTAGTCGATGATATAGCCGTATTGCTTGTCATCACCATCGAGTCTGTTGACTCTGCAGATTGCTTGGAACAGCCCATGATCGCGCATCTGCTTGTCGATATACAGATACGTCGCAGACGGAGCATCGAAGCCGGTTAGGAGCTTGTCGACGACAATGACGAGTTTCATTTGTCCGGGTTCTTCAACGAACTTTTTCTTTACGGCCTTCTCGAACTCTTCCGATCTCTTTACGGCTTTTTCCTCATCTTCCTTAAACCAGTCAGCCAGCATCTTCCGATAAGTGGCGAATTTGTGTTGCTTTTCAGTTTCCCCTTCGCCAGTCTCCTCTCCTTTTATGTCTGCCGCCGACGGCGAATAAGAGGTAATGATTGCGCATTTCCCGGCGAGTTCCGTCTTGAAAAAAAGCTCATAGAATTTGCAAGCTTCATAGATGCTTCCAGCCACAAGCATCGCGTTGCCGTGACCGTCCATTAGTCGCGGCTTTATGCTCATGTCGAGGAGAATGTCACTTACTATCTTCTCCAGCCTGGATTGACACGAAAGAACTCTCTGCATAGTGCCCCACTTCTGTTTGAGAAGAGCTTTGGCCATGTCGGTGAGTCCGCGAGTCTTTGCCTCAAACCACTGGTCGATTCGCTGCTGGGAGGTAATGCTTTGATCGATGTCTCGTGCTTCGTAGCGAAGATCTAGAACTACTTTGTCCTGAACAGCTTCGTTGAATTTATAGGTATGAATGTACCTGCCGAATACTTCTATGCTTTTCTGCTTGTCGGTCTTGAGCAACGGAGTACCGGTAAAGCCGATAAACATGGCATCTGGCAAAATTGCCTTCATCGCGCGGTGGAGATCGCCTGACTGGCTTCGATGGCACTCATCGACAAAGACATAGATGTCTCCCTTGGCTTTGAAGTCCTTTGGAACAGCCTTCTTGACTTCATCTATGTAGCTGGAAATATCTCCGACGTATTCACCGTCCTCCTTGCCGCCGAACTTGTGAACTAGAGAGCATATCAACGATGGCGTATGAGCATTAAGGGTGGTTATGAGGTCGGCTCCACTCTTCGCGCGATAGATGCTCTCATTTAGTCCAAGAAAGACCTTCTCGATTTGCTCATCGAGCTCAGTTCTGTCGGTGATGATAAGTACTCTGGAATCAGTCAAATTCTCTCTGATCCATTTCGCGAGCCAGACCATCGTCATGCTCTTGCCGCTACCTTGCGTGTGCCAGATGATGCCGCCCTCGCGACGTTTGACAAACTCTTGGGCGGCTCTAACTCCAAAGTACTGGTTTTGTCGGCAAAGCTTCTTCGTTCCGGCGTCAAAAACGATGAAATCATGAATCAGCTCCAGCAAGCGATGCTTGTTGCATAGCTGAAAGAGATGTCGTTCAAGTCTACTCTCTATCGGGCTCTGTTCTTTCCAGGTCAGGTAGTACTTTTCTTTCGTTTCGATTGTGCCGTACTGAATGCCTTCGGTGTCATTACCGGCCATAATTAGCTGAATCGTCGAGAAGAATGGCTGGATAAAAATGGGCAGCTGATTGTCTAGGTTTTGTCTGATTCCTTCAGAGACTGACACCATTGACCGTTTCAGCTCGAGCACTCCGAGTGCGATGCCATTTACGTACAAGATTATGTCCGGTCTTTTGCCGTTTGCTTTGGCATTAGCGCCCTTAACAGTTACTTCTTCAGCAATAGCGAAGTCATTTTTGAGCGGATTCTCCCAGTCGATAAGCCAGACCGTCTCGTAGTTTTCACTGATGTCAGTTTTTACTTTTACGCCGTAACGGAGTAACACGTAAACTTCCTTGTTCCTATCGTAGATGCTAAGACTTTGGTTGTTCGCAGACTTCTCCAGCTGGTAGATAGTCTTGCTTACGAGACCATCGCTGTAGCCCTTTTGCGCCAGGTAGCTTCTTAGCAGACCAAGTTCGATATTTTTGTTATCACTCCGCTCAAGCCAGTTGCCGAGATAGTCATAACCTAGTTGCTCCTGAAAAAACGAGACCACCCTATCCTGAGTTTTTTTCTCTACCTGTCCAACCTTGCTCATACTAGGCGAATCCTCCCAGTGAGAAGCTCCTGCATCATTCCTTGTTTCAGCAGGATTGTTTTGTCTCGGCGCCGTTCGAGAGCCTTGATTTCTGCACTCATGCTTGAGAGCACGCTAACGATTGCTAACTGCTCATCGATAGGTGGCAAAGGAACCTTGATTGACTTGATATTCGAGGCGTTGATGTTGATGTTTGAACTGCCTTGTGTAATTGAAAGCAGCTGCTTCCAAACGATCTTTGTTTCGTAGAGGAAACCAAAGTATTCGTTCATAACTTTGGTTTGATCCAAGGCGAATCGAATTATATAAGAGCCAAATACAGCCTCGACTTCCTCAGCAACTATTCCGTAACGGCCAATAGCACCACTTCGTGCGAACAAAAAATCCCCTTTACCAATTCGGAACTGCTCGTATTCGACTTTTGAGATGTTCAGCATGGGCATGGATTCATAATCTATTTGGGGATTCAGTAAATCAGTAATGCGCACAAGCCTGATTCCATGCTGAACATACCGATCCTTGGTGTAGTATCCCTGTTTATGATTTACAGTAAAATCTTTAACCGGACTTTCGTGCCAATCCTTTGGAATCTGACCAATCTCCGTCTGCTTGAAGCCATCTTTCTTCTTAAACCCCGGCAACCTTGTCTTGCCGGTTAGGAGCTGCTGCATGGTGGCTTGCTTTATGTCCCGCTTTTTAGCGATGAGTCGGTCAAGTGAATTGATAAGGGCATCTACGTCAGAAAGCGCGGCGGCGATGGCGAGTTGTTCCTCAATTGGGGGAAGCAGCAGTCTTAGTGCTCTAAAGTACGGCAAACCGATGGTCTTGATGGTATTACCCATCGCGATGCGTTCGAATTCCGATTTTCGACTTTGCAACCAGTAGTACAGGAATACATTGTTCAGACTTGGTCCGCAGTGCCAAGCCATAAAATGTTGACTTACGGCCATCTCACACGTCATGATCGAGCTCTTTCCGACGCCAGCGTCTCGAGAGAGTACGACGGTTCCTGCAGGATGCACAACCGCAGAAGAATGGGCTATACCTAATGGTGTGATTTTCGCAGTGGTATCGCTGATGTACAGCTTATCGAGGCGATCAGTATCCCTGAGAGAAATCCATTTAATCTCGCCGTTCCAATACTCTGGATGTTTTTTGTCCGGAGTGTGTCCACTCCCTCGCACTGCAACATCATCGAGCAAAAATAATTTCCACTGATTTGGAAGTTCACCAGTTGCTGGTTTCCTCACGGAAGCTGCTTGCATAGCACCCCCATCTTTGTTAAATGCTCTGCAACTTTAGCGGACAGTTCTTCAAACTCGGTAGTCAGCTCAGGCAGCGGCGTTGCGTAGCGTTCGGCGAGCTGTTTTATTCTTCCAGTGAGAGACTGAGAGACCCGGTCAAGTTCAGAGTGCACGGCAGCATCCAGAGCGGCCAACCATTTATGCTCAACGACAAGATCTTTTACTTCCTTCTCTGTCAGTTTTGCATAGCGATTCGCGACCAAGGTCTCCAGGTCTTTTCCCGCAGCCTTTACCTTCCTACTAGCCTCGGACTCCTCCTCCATGAGTTTGAGATACCGATTGAGCAACTTGCGTTCGTCTACGGCGTCTTTATCCGTCTTTATCTCTTTGAGTCTCTCCGTAAGCGCGTTTTTACTGATCTTGCCCTCATCTGCGACAGAAGAAAGAAGTCCATCTTCACCGGCATGTTCTTCTCGCAGCTCCCCAAGTGACTGCTCTATTGACGCAACCGCAGACTCAAGTGCTTCAATACTCGCCTGCTCAGCAGAGAAGAAGGCTGAGATCATAAGTTCTTTTGGCACCAAATCGGCTTTGAACTTTTGCTTGCCAACAACGAAGTCCGGCTTTTCTTTTGCGCCCTTGCCTTTGTCGTCAGTGAGCAACCTCGGTTTGCTGGCAGCCAGCCAGCCATCGCTAACAATCATATAGACATCGTCCTGCATTATTTCTTGCCAGTAGGACATGAGGTGCTGGTAAACGTCGTAAGGATCAAGCAACTTGGTTTTAGAAAAAGTTTCAAGAAGGCTTTCGGAGAGCTTTTCTATAAGAGCTCGAGGATGATCTCCGATCTTAAGACTATTGAGCTCGGTTTTGTGCTTTTCTTTCCAATTGCCGAAGAAAGTATTGACCGACTCCGTAAATACTGAAAATTCCTTGTGCCCAAAGATTGTCTGCTTAATTTCACTTTGTCCAATCTTGAGACGGCTGTAGCCCGGTCTATCCGCAGGCCCGAATAACTCGCTCCTTATGCCAGCGAACACCTCCCAGTAGCAGGACAAATCATCAATATCTCTGTTGGGTAGTCCACCGTGGAGGTGACCACTAAGATCCTGAATATCCTCTGGCTCAGTGCTGTCGATGTAGCGAGGAATATTCAAATTAAAGTCGTTAGCTTCGATTTCACCCAGTGGCACCAGTCGCGAATACTTAGGAATCTCCTGCTGTCTGTTGAAGACATCAACCACTTTGTGGATGTCCTGCTCTCTCAGGCGATTTTTGTTGCCATCCTTTATGAACCCTTTGCTGGCGTCAATCATAAAGATGCCCCGACGGATGGCAGCATCTTCTTTGTCTAAAACAAGTATGCAGGCAGGAATGCTTGTGCCGAAAAAGAGGTTTGCAGGCAAGCCAATTATGCCCTTTATAAAACCTTGTTGGACAATTCTCTTCCGAATGTCAGCCTCAACATTTCCTCTGAAAAGAACACCGTGGGGCAGAATGATCGCTCCCTTACCGGTTGTCTTCAGAGACGCTATCAGGTGCAGAAGGAATGCGTAGTCGCCATTCTTTGCTGGAGGAATTCCATACTCAAACCGATTATAGATATCGTTCGCTGGGTCTAGACCATTACTCCAGGCTTTAGTTGAGAATGGAGGATTTGCAACAGCAAAGTCGAAAGTCTTGAGCGCATTTCCGTGCTTAAATTCGGGCGTAGAGAGAGTGTTTTCCCTCTTAATTTCTGCAGAGGGGCAGTTATGCAAAATCATATTCATCTTGGCCATGGCTCGTGTCGCCACATCCATCTCTTGTCCAAAAATCGTGATGTCAATGCCTTTTGCAGCTTTAGCTTCGTCATGGGCTTTAAGGAGCAACGATCCGGAACCGCATGTAGGGTCATAAAGACTTTGCGAAGCACTCTTTGCATTGTTGATTCCGATGACTCTTGCCATGATCCGTGACACTTCGGCTGGAGTATAGAACTGTCCTTTGCTTTTTCCTGATTCGGTTGCGAAGTGACGCATCAAGTATTCATATGCGTCACCAAGCAAATCGTCGCCATCGGCTCGGTTGCTGCTGAAGTCGAGTCCCTGGAAAATACCAACTAGCTTGCTGAGGGTTTCGACCATTGTTTTGCCCGAGCCTAGCTTCTCAGGATCATTGAAGTCCGCGACATCGATGATGCCGCGTAGATCGTTAGCCTCAGCCAATTTGGCAATAATCTTGTTGATCCGCTCACCAATATCAGCGTTTCCCTTGAGCGCAACCATGTCAGCAAAGCTTGCGCCTTTAGGGACATCGAGGACCGAGTCCTTTTGGTTGTATTTGTCGCTGACGTACTTTACGAACAATAGGACAAGTATGTAGTCCTTGTACTGTGAGGCATCCATACCGCCTCTAAGCTCGTCACAACTTTGCCAAAGAGAGCTGTATAGCTCGGACTTCTTGATAGCCATAGAATTGTAAATCTTCTGCCTTAAGTGCTGAAACTGATCGCGGATGCCGGTATTGATTGCTTTCGAGCGTCTCAGAGTCGCGCATCCGCGGGTCGAGGACGCCGTCAGTATCGCTTGCAATTATCCGATATACGCAGCGGACGATCTAGTACGACAGAGAATTACTGGATGCGGGCGTATATCTACTCGGCAGCGGACTGCAGACTACCCGAATCTTTGTTCTCTTTGATGCCTCTCCTTGCTCCCAGGCTATCTGTCCAAGGAGATAACAACAATCGCGTTTACTTTCTTACGCGCTGCTATGCCACCATTCCGATCCCTTCCCTGGTGATCCATAGGTGATCCGAGGTTAAGAAAGCTCCCCCAAAAAGAAAACCGGCTCTCGCCGGTTTCGCTGATTATTTGGGCGAGGTGGGACATGAACCCACACGTATTGCTACACTAGATCCTAA
>JAGQHH010000197.1 GCA_020431945.1 Cyanobacteria bacterium HKST-UBA02
TCACCTTAAACATCTTGGTCGGAAAATTCTTCTGCTTTTTCTCTTTTCCCCTACCCTGCGGTAATCCGACAAACAGTCATGATTTGGCTCATATCTGCAATTCTTTGCTTCTTTCTGGTGCTCGGTCTCCTTTCTGTCTTCTATCCCGAGTACCTGCACGCTTTGATACCCGCTAAGAAACGTCACCGGCACTTCTAGGGTTCTCTGAAGCCCTGGTGATGGCTTTCCTGGCTGGACTTGCAAGAGTCTACCGGGAAGACTTTTCTGTTGCTCGCTCCGGCGCCACGACACCGCCGGTGGTACGGATTTCGATTACAGACAAATAAAGTTAAGGAAAAGTTGAGGACCCCCTTTAAAACCTCTTCCGGGCCTACAATTCTATTGTCGAAATCGTCCATCTCATAGGACCAACGCCATGCCAGGTACAGCTCTCGGACTTTTCCTCATCGACTTCATGGTTCGTCCCTTTGTCAGAATCTATGAAAAGTGGCCCCTGGCCATGCTTCTGATCGTCCTGATCTTCTACAGCATCATCGGCTATATCGTCATCCGCTCCGTCTATATGACCGAGCACGGCAACTAACCATATTCGGTATCACGCTCTAGTGGTTCTCGGCGTCTACTGAGACCAGCTCGACGCTGAGCATGTCGCTTTCCAGATTGACCAGGCCGAGATACTGCTCGATGAAATTCTTCGCCCGTCCCGGGCCGACCTCGCCGTCCATCGTATAGGTGCCGGTATCGAGGAGCTCGCCGTTATAGCCGTAGGTCTTGTAGCGGAGAGTGACGTTCTTGATTGGCACTTCGTTATAGTTTTCCACCCTGAACCAGCAGTTGGGACAGTTGATCACCCAGAGACCGACTATGTGCCAGTCCACCAGCTCGAGACGCACATTTCGTGTGAGGGCAGCATCGGCGTGAAGCTCCGGGGCGCCGCAGCCGCCCAGCAAGAGCAGGGGCAGAAGCATTATGAGTACTGTAAAAGCCGCTCTGGCAAGGCCGAGCCCGAACCAGGCTCGATTATTGCGAGCTGCGCCGGGCTTGCAGGATAATAGCGGAGTCATTCTGGGAAGGAACTAAATGTAAGGAAGCCATCCACAGCACTGCAGTATTCCCAGGATTACCATAATCGCAAAGAGTCCGAAAAGTCCGAAAAAGAATGCTTCGCCTTCTGCCAACATAGCGTGCCTTCGGGGTTTAACCCTCTTTCTGCCTTGGAGATCCCGTACATTATAGCGAGAATAGATGCCCGCTTGTATGCGGTTTTCCGGGGGTAAGCCGGAGGAAATCCTTTTAATGAGCCTGAAAACAAGGTATTCCGAGAAGATCCGGCTCGATGAGCGTCATCTCGAACTGAGCAGAATCCAGTTCGGAAGCCATTCCGACGCAACATATTTAAACACTGGCAGTGTCGGGCATAAGCCCTTGAGCGTTCTGGAAGCCATCGAGAGAGGCTGGAGACACCTCAATACCAATCCTACTCTCACGACTTATCTGGAGAGCGAGCATATCGAGACCTGTCGCCAGGCGGCTGCGGACCTATTCGAAGTGAATTCCGAATGCCTTTTCTTCGCCGACAGCACGACCCAGGGTTTGCAGCTTCTGATCAGCAGCTTCTTGCGTTACGCCGGAGACGAGGTGGTGACCACGTCTCGTGAGCACAAAAGCGTCAATACTATTCTTCGTTATCTCGAGGATACCCGGGGAATCAAAGTCCGGCGTCTCACCGTGGACAATGATCTTTCCTCCGAGCAGCTCTGTATGAGCATTCTCAATGTGATCTCCCCGGACACCAGGTTGATTCTGATCAGCGAGATCGATTGCCATACCGGTTGGCGACCGGATCTCACCATACTCACCGAGAGTCTCAAGCTCCTGGAGATGCCCTTGCTGGTCGACGGTGCCCATGCTCCGGGCAACGGTCCCTGTCGTCCCGGGCGTTATCCGCTCTGGGTGGGAGCCGGTCACAAATGGCTCGGGGGACCAAACGGTACTGCTTTCGTCTATGCTGAGCGGGATCTCATTCCCCGTCTCGATCCCCTGATCTATGGGGACGGCTTCTACCAGCTTCGGGAAGAAGATCTCTATGATCCGCGCCGCCTGGAATGCCGCGGCACCGCCGATGTGGTCAAGCTCATGGGCTTGAAAGCTGCCGTGGAGCTTTATGCCGGTCTCGATCAGATGTTGATCTCGGATTACCAGAACTATCTGGTCTCTTATCTCAAGGAGTCTCTGCTCAGCCGTTTGCCTGCCCGCATGCGGGGTCCGTCCATGGGGCTGCCCGAGGGCGAGGGGCAGGCGAGCATGATTACTTTCTATTTCGAGCCGGATTTCCTGAAGGTGAAAGACCTTCGCCAGGCGCTCTGGGATGAGCATCGTATCTGGGTGCAGCCGGATTTTCTCGGAGTCAATCCCGGCGCTGGTGTTAGAATCTCAGGACACTACAGTCTTTCCGAATCCGATATCGACCGCTTCGTCGAGGCTCTTTCCGGTTATGTCGTCGACTAGTAGTGATATCGCATCTGGTTATTTATGGATCACCCGGAATACTCTCCGCCACTCGCTCTTGCCAATCCGCATCTGATGACCATCGCAGCTGCGGCCTGGCCGCGTTTGTTGCGGTCTGTGGTGGCCCGCGAGAGCCGGCGAATCATCAATGTCACCGAGCAAGACCGGGTAGTCGTTGCCCTCAACCGGGCCGGGGCGGAGAGAAGCCGCTCCCTGGCTATTCTTGTCCATGGTCTCGAGGGTGACTCCCGCTCGCACTATATGCTGGGCTTGAGCGGCAAGCTCATCGAGGCAGGCATCGATACCGCCCGTCTCAATCTCCGCAATTGCGGGGGCACGGCGCATCTCTGCCGGACTCTCTATAACGCCGGTATGAGCGAGGATCTGGTGGTGGTTGCCAGCACCCTCATGGCGGAAGAAGGTTACGAGCGCATTTACTTTCACGGGCTTTCCCTGGGAGGCAATATCGTCCTCAAAGCCGCCAGCGAGCTCGGGGACACCGGTTGGCTCAGGGGAGTTTGTGCTGTCTCGCCGAGTATCGACCTGGCAGCCAGTGTCGAGGCGCTGGGTACCGGAGCCAACCGGATTTATGATTTGAACTTCGTAATCGCTCTGAAAAGAAAGCTCAGAAAGAAAGCCCGGCTATTCCCGGAGCTCTTCGATCCGGGAAAGCTCTCTTTGGTGACCACGGTACGCGACTTCGACGAGACCTACACCGCTCCGGACGGGGGCTATGACTCGGCGGAGCACTATTACCGGAGCGCCAGCGCCCTGCCCCGGATGGCTTCGGTGAAGGCGCCGGTGCTGATCATCACCGCCAAGGACGATCCCCTGGTTCCTTACCGGTCCTTTGCCGCTCCGGTGCTGGACCGTCCCAATATCAAGGTGATCGCTACCGCGGCTGGCGGGCACGGTGGCTTTCTTCTTGGCAGAGGCGAGGGTCAGCCACGCGATAAGCGACTTAAAGCAGACCGTTTCTGGGCAGAAGACCAGGCCTGCCGCTTTTTCGTGAATCTAGATCTCGATTAAGATGTTTTTTTCTGACTGGATAACTCCGGTCGTGTACCATTGTGCCGAGACGCTCTCCGGATGCAAAGGGTTGAGCGTCCGATAAGTTTGTCAGTGGTTTACTAACAGTATCGGTTCGCTCACGAAATTACGTGGAACAAGAATCTGGAAATACAGGGGAGGATGGGTCGTGAAAAGTAGAAAATTGGGAGCCCTGGTTGCTCTGATGGCTGTCCTGGGCACGGCGATGCCGGCTATGGCTGATGACGAGCCTCTGGACATGGTTACCCAAGGGTCGCTCATGGTTACTCGCGTAGGCGGTATGGGTGCCGGTCTGGTGCTCGGTACACCGGTCGCTGTCATCCGCGAGTCCGTCAAGACCTGCATCGACTTCACCGGCGCTGCTGCTGACAAAGTCGGCGAGCCGGTGGGCGGTAAAGACAACGGTCCTGTCTGCCTGGTCTGCAGCCTGGTGACAGTGCCTGTCGGCCTGGTGGTCGGCAGCGTCAAGGGTCTCTATTACGGCACCAAGAACGGCGTCGTAACCGGCTTCAACCAGCCCTTCCATCCTGACAGCTTCAGCTTCGGCGAGCTCGAAGGAGAATAACCGGAAGACATATTCGGTTATCGAGATCTCAGGGCCCGCAGCGCAAGCTGCGGGCTTTTCTCTTATATAATGAGCGCCATGAACATCCATGAGTGGTTCAGCAGAGTCAGTCGGGCGAAGGATCGCCAGGAGCTCTTCGCGATTCTCGACGAGTTCCGTCCGCTTCAATGGACGGATGGCGAGCGCTCCCAGATGGCCCGGCTCTATATCAGGCTGGTGGACGATCTGCCCGACGGCAAGAATGTCCCGGTGCCTGCCGGAGGCAAGGTAGAAAGTGAAGCAGACAACGTCGAAGCAGACGACGGTCCGGTCTGGTATGAAAAGATGTGAGCTCTTCGAGCCTCTCACTATTCGCAAAATCGAGCTGAAAAACAGGATCGTCGTATCCCCCATGTGCCAGTATTCATGCGAGGACGGCCTGGCAAACGACTGGCACCTCGTTCATCTCGGCTCCCGGGCTGTGGGCGGCGCTGCCATGGTCATCTGCGAAGCTACCGCTGTCGAAGCCCGGGGGCGTATCAGCCCGGACGATCTGGGTATCTGGAGCGACGCTCATGGCGAGGCTCTGGTACCGGTCACTCGTTTCATCAAGAGCCAGGGCTCCCTTTCTTGTATCCAGCTCGCCCATGCCGGTCGCAAGGCAGCTACCGCTTCTCCCTGGAAAGGGCGCAAGATCCTGGCTGAGAATGACGGTGGCTGGAAAGTGGTTGGTCCGAGCCCCCTTCCTTTCGATGATGGCTATCAGGTTCCCCATGAGTTGAGTGTTGAAGAGATCGGGTCGCTGGTGGAGGCTTTCCGTCTCGGGGCTCGCCGGGCTGTGGCCGCCGGATTCGATGCCATCGAGATCCACAATGCCCACGGCTATCTTCTCCATTCCTTTCTATCGCCTCTTTCGAATGTCCGCCAGGACGGCTATGGCGGTAGCCGGGAAAATCGTATGCGTTTCTCCCGGGAAGTCATCCAGGCTGTTCGCGCCGAGATGCCTGACGAGATGCCGCTATTCGTCCGGATTTCGGCTTCGGACTGGGTGGAAGGCGGCTGGTCCGTGGAGGATTCGGTGGCTTTCGCGACCATGGCAGGACCTCTCGGAGTCGATCTGATCGATTGTTCCTCAGGCGCTCTGGTGCCCTATGCGAAGATTCCTGCTGCGCCTGGCTTTCAGGTGCCCTTTGCCGAGCAGATCAGGCGTGAGGCTGGTATCGCTACTGGTGCGGTCGGTTTGATCACCGACGCTCAGCAAGCTCAAGAGATCATCGCATCCGGGCGCGCCGACATCGTTCTTCTTGCCCGGGAACTCCTGCGCGATCCTTACTGGCCGCTGCACGCCGCCTCGATTCTCGGTGTCGAGATCGACTGGCCCGTTCAATATGAGCGCGCTCGCTAGCTAGCTCTCGATCCTTTTCAGTGTCCGTTGCGAGCCAGACCGGCTGTCTGGGTGTCGAGCTTTTTGAGCTTGTTCCGGGCGATCCTGATTTTTGGATCGTCTTCGGGCAGGAGTCTGGTCCATATGGAGAGGGCTCTGCTGATGGTCTCTCTTGCGTCGCCAAGGCGTTTCTGAACGAAATAGACCCAGGAGAGCTTGTCCAGGCTGTCCGCCTCCTCGAGGCTGTCCGGTTTCGTTTTCTGGGCGAGCTGAGCTGCCTGGTTGAACATCGCCCCGGCTCCCTCATAGTCGCCCTGGGTGAATTTCTCGATGCCTTCATCCATATTGATCTGCCACTGACTTTTCCAGTCGAGCACCGGTGCCGAGCTGACCGCATGAGCCGGAGGCGGCAGAGCCAGGGTGTTCAGATTGGTGTCCGGAATGTCGGCTGTGCTGGTGTCCCGCTCTGCATTCGGATCAGGATCAGGACTTGCAGCCGGAGTCGAGATCAG
The DNA here is from genome assembly GCA_020431945.1 of Cyanobacteria bacterium HKST-UBA02. The sequence continues at coordinate 5,999 of JAGQHH010000197.1, forward strand.
ATTCGAGGCCTGATTCGAGGTCTGAGTCGATGCGATTGTTGGAGTTGGAATCGTAGTTGTAGTTGTAGCCGTTATTGGAGTTGCGGTCTCGGTCGAGGCTTTGACCTCGGGGGCGGGAGGCTTTTCGAAGGTCCTGTTAGCCGAATCGTTGTCCATGACCAGGCAGACCTCGGCAAGCTTCCGGCGCACCTCAGGAGTGTTGCGCAAGCGCAGAGCTTCGCTGAATTCTACGAAAGCCGTCTGGTAGGAAGATTTCTTGAACTCTTCGGTGCCCATGGTGAGCCGGTCTTCATAGCTTGCCGGGTTCTTGCCCAGCTCTTTGATCACGGCATTGAGGTTGCGTCTCGCGGTTCGCTCGGTGGGGCTATAGAAAAGAGCCTGGCGGAATTTCTCCATTGAGTCCACGGCGCTGGTGCGGGCAAGCTCGAGACCATAGTTGTTGAAAGCGATGGTGAGATTCTGCCTGGCCATCTCATAGTCGGGATTCTTCTTGGCCAGGGGCTCCAGGAGCTTGACCGCTTTCTCGAATTTGCCTGCCTTGATTGCTTCGGCGGCCTTGTTGTTGATATTGGCCAGCTCTTTCTCGTCCAGGTCTGCGGAATTGTTTGCTGTCCGGTCGATTTCCACGGCGCTTCCGGTCTGGCTGTCAGTCTGGGTATCGGTCCGGTCGGTCTGGAGGCTTCCGGCGATGGCCGTGTCCCCGGGCTCGATCTTGATATCGAAGGTGGTGTCCGGCCTGGTGATCTCTTCGGGCTTGTGGGGCGGGGCGACCTTGTTGAGGGTCGGCAGGAGCAGTCTGCCCAGGTCTTTGCCGGCGTCGGGCTTGAGGGCGAGAAAGCGGTTATAGTCGGCAAGAGAGCCCTGATAGTCTCCCATCTTGAGCTTCAGAGAGGCTCGGTATTCCAGGGCGCGGGTGGAGTTCGCGTCGAGCTTCAGAGCCTGGTCCAGGTCGCTCATGGCTTTGCGATCGTCGTCGAGCTTTTTATAGCACCAGCCCCGGTCTACATAAGCAGGGACGCTTCGGGGGTTGAGATCGATAGCCCTGGTCAGGTCGGCGATGGCTGCCTGGAAGTCCCCCAGGAGTTTGCGGGAGCGGGCTCTCTGCACGTAGGCTTCCCGGAAGCGCGGGTTTTTCTTGATGGCAGCCGAATAAAGGTCGATTGCCCGGAAATGCTCGTCTTTTCTCGAAGCTGCCACGCCTTCGGCGACCAGCTCTTCCGGCGCCATGGTCTCGAACTCGATGCTCTCCGCGGCGAGGAGCCGACCGGGGCCAGATAAGTTGAGGGCGAAAAGGACACCGGCGGCTGCCAGGAATGCTCTTTCGAGTTTACCGTGCCTCTTGGTCATGTCCTCTTCTGGTAAAGCCTCCCTATCTATGCACCGGTAGTTCCGGATCGAGGGACCATTCCATCATGGAGCCGTCATAGACTGGCAGGATCTCTCCAGTATAAATCTCATGGAGAAGGGAGATAGTACAGGCTCTCACCCCCACTTCGCAGTAGGAGCCTCGATTTTTCGCATCTTCGAAACCTGCGGGCAATAACGATTTATAGGTCTTCGCCGGAATGAACCGCTTGCGGTCGTCGCTAAAGACATCGTCGAAGGCCAGGAGGGAGGCGCTGGGCATCCGGCCCATCCTGGGCTGATACCAGAAGAGCCTGCCCTCGAACTCTTTCTTGCTTCTCGTATCGAGCAGGTGGGGGAATTCCTCGCTGTCGAGCCTGGCCCGCAACCAGTCCGTGGTCAAACGCCGGCTCTCGTCGGGCTCGATGGCGAATCTGCCGGGCTCGGGGCTGCTCTCCCCCCGCTCGAGCTTGCCGGCTCTTTTCCGGGAGCTCTTCCAGAGGTCGATCCCGCCGTCGAGCATGGCCACATTCCTGGCACCCAGATAGAGAAGCATCCAGGCGATGCGCCCTTCCCGGCCCTTGGAGGCTCTGCCGTCGGCATAGACCACGATTTTGCGCTGATTATCGAGGCCGAGAGCTGACAGGCGAGAGGCGAAGTCCGCCTGCTCGGGGTCCGCAAGAGTGCCCCAGTAGCCGGGGGTGCGAAGAATCGGCTGGACTAAAGGAGGGGCCTCTCTGGAAAAGCTCTCCCAGCCGGCATGAACCGCTCCGGGCAGATGCCCGAGGAGATAATCCATGCGCGGCCTGGCATCCACCAGGCTGATGCTGTTCTTATCTTTCTCGATGAGGGTTTCGAGCTCATCGACTGTCATTACCGAGACAGGCATGATCGACTCGCAAACGGGAGGGCGCCAGAGCGAAGATTTTAGCGTACATTGCTGGATTTAGCCTGATCAAACCTCGATGAATTTCTCGGCGTCCTTGCTGCCCGGCATAAGACAGGTATCGTAACGTCCGAAGAAGCGGTAGCGGTTTTTCGCTACCAGGTCATAAGCCCGGTCGCGAACGACCCGGGGGAAGATACCGAATATAGTGGCGAGCACAGGAAACGGCTGGCGCAGATTTTTGGCCACATAAATCACCGCATCCGATTTGCGCAGCACCGGCTCAACCGTCTCGTCGAAAGCCGGCAGGACATAGACTGTGTTGAGGTCGGCTGCGTCGAAACCCCGATCTCTCAGGACCCGGGTGGCGAAATCGCTTTGCAGGGAGGCAAAGGCAAAAGAGCCGGTGCGGTCGTTTTGCAGGACGAATTTGTTGAAGTTATTGCAGAGCCCGCAAACTCCGTCATAGAAGATCAAATTCTTCTCCCCGACAAGCCGGTCGGCGTCGTCTCTTTCCGGTCTCTCCTCGCTCATTTTCTCAATCTCCGAAGCTTATCTGCGGGGGCAGCTTCTTGTCGTAGAACTGAGCGTCTTTCAGATCGGACCTGGCATCTATGGGGCGATTGAGCTTGTGATAGACATAGGCTCTGCCGATATAGAAATGGGCTTTGTTGGGGGTGTTCATCTGGGCATCGCAGAAGTCGTTGAGAGCGCGCATCCAGTCGCCGAGCTGGATGAAAGCGCAACCTCTGCGGTAGAAGAGCTCGGGATCTTTGGGGTCATTTCTAATGGCGACAGTATAGCTCTTGATCAGATTCTTCGGATCGCCCTCTTCGGCAAAATAGCTCTTGTCCACGATCAGGCTGCCGCCCGCGGTCTTCTCGCCGGCTGGGCTGTCAGGCAGGCTGTTCGGAGAATTCTCCGCGGCACTTTCGGTGTTGATGGCGGTGCTGTCAGGCTCCAGATCTTCTGCCACTGCTCCTGGTATCGATTGCGGATCGAAAGGACGGGCTGCCAGAATCAGATCCTCGCCATCCCAGGCGCTATGCAATACCGGGGTCTGGCGGGCGCCCTTGCGATCTTCCCGGACCTCGTTCTGCACCGATCCCTTGACCTCTTCGAATGCCTCACCGAGTCTGGTATAAGTGCCGTTTGATTTAAGCCCTTCGAGAAGTCTCCTGGTGAAGACCCCGTTCTTGAAGCGGCGCGACTCCCAGGACTGCTCGTCCGGCATGCTCGAGCAGATGACCAGTTGCCCGGAGCCCTGGGCGAGCTCTTCGGCATTGAAATTGGCAGAGCGTTTGAGACCCTTGGCGTCGGGCTTGATGGCGCCGGAATGACAGGCGTCGAGCACGAGCAGGACTCGATTGGTGAAGACCCGGTCCGAGATCGACTCGATGATCTTTTTCATCTCGATGCCCGAGACATAGAGATCGTCCGGGTCTGAATCGTAAGCCACCAGATAGTTGTCGCCACGCAGATCCATGCTGGAGGGGCTGCCGTGGGTGGAGAAAAAGAGCACCACCAGGTCGTCCGGTCTTGCCAGGGGAGCCAGGAATTTGCTGCCCAGCTCGGACATGACCCGCCTCCGGGTGGCTTTCTTGTCTGTCAGGAGCCGGACATGATCCGGAGCGAAGTTAGCTTCCTTGATCAGATAGTTGTAGAAGTCCCGGGCATCTTTAGAGGCGAATTTCAGAGAAGGGATGCTCTTATTCTTGAATTCACTTATCCCGACGATCAGGGCCCACTTGTCTCTGATCGGCTTGGCGGCACGCTTGCCGGGCTCGGATTCGCTTTCCGCGGCGAGCCCCGGCGCCGCTGCGGCCAGGACGATTAGAGTAGACAGGATCAGGTGTACGAATTTGTTCATGGTCGTTCCCTAAAAGAATATTACCAGGGGCGGCCACTATTTAGGCGGCTTGACTTTCAACGATCCGGCCTGTGCATGAGAACGTCGATAACATCGCCGGAAGTCTCGCCTGTCCGGGGAAGTATCGTTTTTTTGCCGGTCTCGATGGGCTCGAAGCCGATCTTGAGGGCGAGATAGTCCAGGCTCTCTCTGTTGAAAAGATAATTGACCGGCAGAGGAAGCCGATCGAGGGGGCTGCGGTCGCTGTCCAGGGTTCGAATCAGGAAAATGCCGGCCGGCTTGAGGGCGTCATAGACCCGGTCGGCAAGGTCTCCGGGATCGAGGGCCTGCTCCAATATATGAATGGCGAAAACGAAATCGAAGCTCTCCCGGGGTAGATCGAGGTCATCAGGGCTCTGCCGCCAGATCTCGTGGCCCAGGGAAAGGGCAGAAGAAGCCCGGTCACTCCGGCTCTCGGTGCCGCAGGTCTCGACAGTGTGGGTTTGCAGTCCGGCAAAAGCAGAGAGCCAGAGCCCTTCGTCGCAGTCGAGCTGCAGAATTCTCAGATCGGGACCCTTGCAATAGCTGAGAGCATGGGAGAGATCGCCACCGGGCTTGCTAAAAATCGAGTCTCGATCCAGATCGGAGAAATAAGGCACGGGCTCGAGGCTGTAAATGAGATCGCAAGTCTCGCAGCGGCAGAGCCTGAGATTGGCTGGACCGACCACTGCTCCTTTTCTCGAGCTGCAATTATTGCAGCGCATTTGCTTGCTCATGATATGTCGAGGCTGCCGGAGAATCTATAATAGCCGGCAATGATATCACCAATGCCAGAAGCAATATCTACCGAGAAGAGATCCGGCACCGGGGGTCGCTTCTATCTTTTCCTCAATCACCGGCAGGCTTCCAGGCTTGGCCATGTGGGCTGGGGCTTTACTCTGGACGATGGAAAGACCTGTATGTTCGGCTCCACCGATCATCTTATCCGTCACCGGTGGTGGAACCTCTGGGCCTGGGTCAACTATATGTATGTTGCCCCCGGGGATCATACCGATTTCTGGTTCGGTTATGGAGATGAGAGCGAAATGTACCGGGCCATGTCTCATTCGCGCAGCCATATCTGGTATCACGAGTGTAAAGTCGTGGCGGTGGAGGATGCTCGACCAGGCGCCGCCGAAGCCCTCGCCCGGAGCATGGAGCGGGCGGGCTGGGCGGCGCTCAGTAATAACTGCGTGCAGCAGACTCACGATATCGCCACCGCTTACGGTGTCGGGGATGCGATCCCCGATCCGCGGCGGAACTCGCTGTTTCTTGTACCCAGGCTGTGGTTCCCGGCAGTCAATGGCGAGCATGTGATGCTTCGCTGATTCCGGCTCTT
>JAGQHH010000017.1 GCA_020431945.1 Cyanobacteria bacterium HKST-UBA02
GCAATGCCCATGCCGCCGCCGATGCAGAGGCTGACGCAGCCATAGCGCGCCTGGCGCCGCTTGAGCTCGTGGGCGATAGTAAGAATGAGCCTGGCGCCGGTGGCACCGAAGGGGTGACCGATGGCTATGGCGCCACCGTTGACATTGACTTTCTCCCGGGGAAGACCGAGCTCTTTCTCGCATGCCAGGTACTGAGCCGCAAATGCCTCATTGATCTCGAAAAGATCGATGTCAGAGAGCTTCAAAGAAGCTTTCTCCAGGGCCAGAGGAATCGCGGGCACAGGCCCGATACCCATGACCCGGGGCGGGACGCCCACAGAAGCCCAGCTCACGACGCGACACATGGGCTCGAGATCTTTTTTGCCCGCCAGCGCTTCGCTGGTCACCACCAGCGCTGCTGCACCATCCACAATACCGCAGGCATTTCCGGCCGTGACCGTGCCGCCCTTGACGAAAGCCGGGCCCAGCTTGGCTAGAGTCTCGATAGTCGAGCCCGGGCGGGGATGCTCGTCGGCAGCCACCACTGTCTCGCCTTTTCGACCCGGTATCGAAACTGGTGCGATCTCCGGTGCCAGCCTGCCGGCCTCCATGGCTTCCTTGCAACGCATCTGGCTCATGAGCGCGAAAGAATCCTGCTCTTCCCGGCTTATAGAGTAATCCTTCTGCAGATTCTCGGCGGTTTCGCCCATGGAGGCATCCGGCAAAGTGTCCCTGATATCCAGGCCGTCCCAGAGCTCGTGATGGCCCATGCGACCGCCCCAGCGGTTGCTCCAGTTGATATAGGGCGTCATCGACAGGGAGTCGGTGCCGCCGGCCAGAACGATTTTCGCCTGACCGGAAGCGATCAGCATCTCGGCAGTCGCCACAGCCATGACCCCGGAGCCGCAGAGAAGGTTGAGAATCAGTCCCGGAACCGATTCTTTGAGACCGGCTCTCAATCCCACATGACGTGCCAGGTAGATGGCATCCTTACTGGTCTGCAAAACGTTGCCCATGACCGTATAGTCGATCTCTTCCGCTTCCACCCCGGAACGCTCGATCGCGTGCTTGCTGGCATGGACAGCCAGGTCCGTGGCGGTGAGGCTCGCCAGACCGCCTCCGAAAGCCCCGAAAGGCGTCCGGGCTCCGTTTACGATAACCAGATTCGTTGACATTGGCACCAATCCTAAAACAACTATCAAAAGTATATCGACAGCCTATACCGCCAGAGTAGAATATTGTCCTCTTGTGAGATTAAAGGTTTTGCACACAACGGAGGGCAGAAACTTGGCCAAGGTTGGAGTTCCCAAAGAGATTCTTGATAACGAATATCGAGTCGCCCTTACGTTGGCGGGGCTAAATGCCCTGAAAAGTCAGGGACATACAGTCTATGTCGAAACCAAAGCTGGTGTTGGCAGCGGTATCAGGGACGATGAGTACAAAGCTGGCGGCGCCAAAATTCTTCCTGACCCGGCAGCCGTCTTCGAAGAAGCCGACCTGATCTTGAAAGTGAAAGAGCCCAAGGCTAGCGAAGTCAAGCTCCTCAAAAAAGGTCAGATCCTCTTCACCTACCTGCACCTGGCAGCCCACCCGCAACTGGCCACCGATCTGGCCAAGACCGGCGCTACCTGCATCGCCTACGAGACCGTGCAGCTCCCCAACAACGCCCTTCCCCTCCTCACCCCTATGAGCGAGATTGCCGGACGTCTTTCCACCCAGATAGGCGCCAACTACCTGGAGCGCCCCATGGGCGGTCGCGGCGTTCTCCTGGGCGGCGTCCCCGGCGTCGAGCCCGGTGAGGTCGTGATCATCGGTGGTGGCGTGGTCGGCACCAATGCCGCTAAGGTCGCCCTCGGACTGGGCGCCCGCGTGACCATCTTCGATCTCTCTCTGGATCGCCTCCGCTATCTCGATGATGTCTTCGGCGGTCAGGTCCGCACAGTCTTCTCCGTGGGACATTATCTCGAGCAGCTCCTGCCCTCCGCCGATCTGCTCATCGGCGCCGTGCTCATCCCGGGCAAACAAGCCCCGAGAATCGTCACCAGGGACATGGTCAAAAACATGAAACCCGGCTCGGTAATCGTGGATGTATCGGTGGACCAGGGTGGTTGTATCGAGACCATTCACTCGACAACCCACTCCGAGCCCACCTATCTCGTGGACGGCGTCCTCCACTACGGCGTCGCCAACATCCCCGGCGCAGTTCCCTGGACATCCACCAGAGCCCTGACCAACGCCACCCTGCACTATTGCCTGAAACTCGCCCAGGGCGGCTACAAAGCCTGCCTGGATGATCCCGTCCTCATGGCCGGCGTCAATATCCACGAAGGCGAGATCGTGCATCCTGGCGTTCTCGAAGCAGTCGGCAAGCCTGTCGCCACCGCCTGAGCTCGATGAGCCCTGAGCAAAAGACGATCAAGCTTGCCTCCTGGAACGTCAACGGCATCCGTAGCGTGGCCAGGAAAGGATTCTACGAGTGGCTGGCAGAAAGCCAGGCAGACATAGTCGGCATCCAGGAGACCAAAATCTCCGCCGATCAGCTCAACCAGGAGCTGGTGGCGCCTCCGGGCTACACCAGCTTCTGGAGCCATGCCGAGAAGCGCGGCTACAGCGGAGTAGCCCTTTTCGTCAGGGATGAGCCTGTGAAAGTCGAGTACGGGCTGGGAATCAAGAAATTCGACCAGGAAGGCCGGACAATAGTGGCGGAATATCCGGCTTTCACGATTTTCAACATCTACTACCCGAACGGCAAAGCCAGCGATGAGCGCCTCGACTACAAGATGGCTTTTTACGACGCCTTCCTGAAAAAGGTGCGCTCTCTGCTGAAAGAGGGAAAAAACCTGGTGATTTGCGGTGATTTCAACACAGCCCACAAAGAAATCGACCTGGCCCGACCGAAAGAGAATGTCACCACTTCAGGCTTCCTGCCGGAAGAGCGTGCCTGGATGGACAAATTCATCAAAGCAGGCTTCGTAGACACATTCAGACATTTCAACCAGGAGCCCGACAACTACAGCTGGTGGCATATGCGAACTTTCGCAAGAGAGCGGAACGTCGGCTGGCGTATCGACTATTTCTTCGTAAGCGAGGGCCTGGTTCCAGCCATGCTGGACGCCGGGATCGAGAGCAAAGTGCTGGGCTCCGACCACTGCCCGGTCACCCTCAGCCTGAAGCTCTGAATTCTATGAAGAGTTTCTATGAAGGGAAAGATTGCAAGTGTGAATATTGTTCTGATCTCATATAAGATATTCACCTGTCAAACTGGGCAAGGTACTTATACAGAGTAGGCAGTCCCCAATCCGGACAACATGAACAAAGACATTCGACAGTTGATGGAGTCGGGCAACGAAGCCGTTCAGAATCAGGACATTTCTCAGGCCGAGACCATGTTCAAGGCAGCGCTCTGGGAAGCTGAGCGTAGCAACGACCCGATGGTGATCGCCGACTGCCTGGATCGCCTCGCCGAGCTCTATTTCGACAGCGATCGCTTCGAAGAGGCCGAGCCCCTTTACCGGCGCGCCCTGGAAGCCAGGGAAAGCCGTCTCGACCCCAATCACGAGCAAATCGTCCAGAGCCTCAACAATCTCTCGGCAGTTTATTTCTTCCAGGAGAAGTTCGAGAGCGCCGAGCCTCTCTGCGTTAGATTAACCGAAATTTATGAACGTGTCCTGGGACCGAATAATCCCGAAGTAGCCACCAGCTATAACAATCTGGCCCTGCTCTATGCCGCCCAGCAAAAATTCGGCGCTGCCGAAGCCCTGTACAAGCGCTCCCTGGAGCTCAAACTCCGGGCCCTGGGCGACAATCACCCGGAAGTCGGCGATATCCTCCATAATCTCGGCACCCTCTACCTTTCCGAGGAGCGTTACGACGAAGCCCAGGCCAACCTGCTGAAGGCTCTGAATGTTCTGGAATCGACCCTGGGCACCGAGCATCCCGATCTGGAGGGTCTCATCATCAGCCTCGCTCAGGTCATGGAGCAAGCCGGCAACCTGGACGAAGCCACCAAGATGTACGAGCGCCTGCTCAACATCAAAGAGGTCAATCTCGGCCCCACCCACGATGAAGTGGTGGAAGCCGTCAAGAATGTCGCCGGCTCTTATGCCCGGCAGTCCAAATATGCCGAGTCGGAGCGCTTCTACAAACGCGCCCTGGCAATCAGAGAGCGCTCCCAGGGCAGGAAGTCCCTGGAGGCTGCCGAGCTCCTGTCCTGTCTCGGGGAGCTCTATCACCATCAGAACAAGATTCCTCAGGCGGAGGAGTTTTTCAAAGAAGCGCTGACTATCTGCGAGCAGGTGCTGGGACCCAAGCACGAGCAGACCGAGCACCACCTGAAGAATATTGCCGGGTTTTATCAGTCATACAATCGTCATGCCAAAGCCGAGCCTTACTGGCAAAAACTGGTCGGATTCAAGGAGAAGGGATTCGGGAAAGAAAGCCCTGATGCCATGCGGGCCAGGATATTGCTGGCAGACTGTCTGACCAACCAGGAAAAATACTCCGAGGCCGAAGTCATTCTCAAAGAAGTGGTGAATAAGGGCGAGAAGACTCTCGGCCCGGACAGCGTCGATTTCGGTGCTGCCCTTCACTGCCTGGCTGAGCTCAACCGCCTCACTCAAAAAGGCGAGGAAGCCGAGCAGCTCTATAAGCGAGCCATCGATGTTCGCACCAGAGCTCTCGGACCCCAGCACATTGATGTGGCGAAATCATTGAAAGCCTATGCCACTCTCCTGCAATCGATGTACAGGGAAGCCGAGGCCGAACACATGCTCAACTGCGCCCGGGCGATTCTAGACAGTCACAAGCAGGATGCCGGTCAGCTATCGCAATCCTTGTCCTGATTGCGCCGTCCAAGACAGAGCCCGATCTGCAATGCCAGTGCCAGATAAGGCACGAAAGGCACAGAGAGTATGGATCCGTCCAGACTGTGCAGAATGAACAGCCCTATGAGGGCGCGCTCGAAGGCGCCCTTTGTATTTGTTCCCCAGCGTCTAACTCCGTCGAGCATCAGATAGAGCGAGGCCAGGGTCAAGAGCAGATTGAGCAGCTGGGGCAAGAGACCGGCGATGACCAGAAGAATCCGCCAGCCTGAGATTGCCGCGGTAGCGAGCTTGTTCGTGGCGCCGTAGGCGGTCAGCGGCAATAAGGCCAGGGCCGCCAAAATCACCGGTATGAGCACCACTATGGATAGCCGAATGCGTCTATCTTTCATAGTTGTATTACAAGAATCCGCACCACATACGACACCAGGCAGATGCCCGGGCCCGGGGGTCCGAATCATGTTTGTCTCGATTGCTGGTAAGTTGATCCAAAACGGGCCGGAAAGACCCAAACCCAGAATAGGCTAAAGCCCTGCGGTTGTCAAGCTACTGAATCTCTTCCAGCCTGGCGATCTGCTCTTCTTCTTTCTTGATCTCATCGGCAAGCTCGAGACTCTTATAGGCGGCCAGGAGCTTGCGGTGCCCTTCGACACTGGCAGGATAGATGTCGGTGGCTTTGCGATAGCTGTCTACAGCTTTATTGAACTCTTTGAGCGTCATGAGTGCATCGCCGGTCTGGATATAGGCCTCGGTGAGATAGGGATTCTGCTCCAGGGCCTTATCGGCAAAACCGATAGCCTCACGAGCCTTGCCTCTTTCATTGCTCACCCTGGCCAGCACCAGATACGATGCGTACATCCGCGAGTAGGCCTCGAGCGCCGCCCTGGCACTGGTCTCGGCAGCATCCGGATCTTTATTGTCCATAGCCAGCCTGGCTCTCTCCAGCTCCACCTCCGCCAGGAAGGCCGGCTTCTCATCCCGGGTCTTCGTGGCTATGGCAAGCGCCTTTTCGAGCAAGGAAGCAGCCTCTTTGCGGTCGCCTGCAAGACGGCTGGCCCTGGCTTTCAAAACGAGCCAGCGAGGCTCTTTAGCGATCTCTTCATCAGTCACCCTGGCGAGTTGAGCGGTGGCTGGCTCGGTCTTCTCGAGACGCAGGAGAGCCTGCACCAGGGCATAGCGAAAACCGGACTGATTCTTCTCCGGCAACTTTTCGAAGCTGGTCAAGAGCTCTTTCACGTCTTCGCTCTTACGACTGGAAAGAGCCCGGGACTGGCGCAACAAGTATTGATCGGTGACGGCGCTGTCGCTCTCGCGAGTGAGACTGTAGAGGGTCTCGAACTGGGCGGCGGCATCGTTGAACCGGCCTTCGATGAGAAGCAGGGAAGCAAGAGAGCGAATGATATCTTCCTTGCGCGGATCGCCATCGCCTTTGTATCCGGGGAATTGTTGCAGGGCCAGCGCGGTGATGAAACCAGCCTCGGCGTGCAGATATGACTCGATCTGGGCATTGCAGTAACCGAGTGCCACCAGATCTTTGACTGCCGGCACCGGACCGCTGTTGAGAGCTCGCGTATAGTATTTGATTGCTTTCTCGAATTCTTTGCGCGACACGAAGATGGCGCCGAGCTTGCGCAGGGGGCGCGGATCGTGCTCGCTTAGATTGGCCGCTTTCAGGTACTCTTCCATGGCATCGTCGGTTCGATCCATGGCCTCGAGCGCCTCGCCCAGATGATAGTGCAAGCGAGCGTCCTTA
>JAGQHH010000198.1 GCA_020431945.1 Cyanobacteria bacterium HKST-UBA02
TTCATAGATCCCTGGGCCGCCAATTTCCTTCCTCGCACAATTTTCGTCTACCAGAAACCATTCATCAAGAAAGCTCTCATCAAACGGCAATGGAGCGCCACTTGTCAGTGACTTCTCATCAGTAAGATTAGAGAATACCGGCTTGAACTTCTCTGCCGCGGGTGTGAGGGCTATGCGGCTGCTTTTCTCAAAGGTATCAAAAGTAGTAATGTGGGTGATCGTTACTACCAGCACGTCTTTGAGATAGAGCTTCAGGGTCATCACTTACTGATCACCTCGATAAATTGCTTGTGAATAACACCTTCTAGTAAAATTTCCTTGAGAGCCATTACAATCGACTCGACCTTGCGCTTGGCTGGTCAAATAGAACCGTAAATTCCTTTCCGACTCTCATAGCTCTTCCTAATTGTAGATCCTCACCCCGTGCATGTCTCGATTTTTCAACGCGTTCGCGAGACATTTCACATCAACCTTTATTGGGCCATAAAGCCAAAGCCCGTTTCACTCGCTTCTCTGCGCAATTTCTTATGATTATTAGTACCAGTTGATGCCGGTCAAATTAAATGATCGCAGTTCCTTTTTTGTCCCTGTTCTGTGATCACCAGTTAGCCATCTGACATTAATTGCAACTTGCACAAAACCATGGCCCCAACCCGACTTCAATAGACAGTAAGGGTGTAGTTTCCGATTCGTCGCAGCAGGAACACCTACCGACGAAGCCTTGTTAAGAGAGCATACAGATAAGAAACCGGAACGGCGAAATTCAGATTCTGCCCTGTTTCTAGTACAGCAACTGATATTCCAATAACCTCACCCCGCTCGTTTAGAACCGGGCCTCCGCTACTCCCATGCGAAATCGGTGCGGTCATCTGGAGTTGATCATCTTCACGATGCATTGCGGACAGAAGACCGTCAGAAAAGGTACCTTCGAGTCCTTTTGGGTTTCCGGCTACATATAGTTTTTGACCGATCCTAAGCGTAGCATCGCTCCCAAGCTTCAGCGCTGGTGCCCTAAGCGTTGGCACATAAAGGAGGGCCAGGTCGTGGACATTATCTCTGGCCACTACGCTGTGAATTCCATGAAGGGTTTTGTCTCTGGGAAGCCTGACAACTATTCCTTTCAAGATCTCTGCTTTATTGATTACGTGGTAATTCGTCACTACATAAGAGGGGGCAATTACGAATCCGCTGCCCGCTCCAAATTTTTCTCGATCATCGGAAAGAACGTATATGCTAACCGTTGAAGCAAGGGCAAGATTGGCGATATCCTCCGAAGTCAATCCACTACCTGTAGACATCGTTTTACTCTCTGGAAGTCGATACGATACGCTGGTACTGCGAGATGAGTAGGGAGCGACTCCGCGACTAGTGGTGGAAGCCCGGCGAATGGCCGGCGCCACTGGTGGACCATTCACTGTCGCATCTCCCAACTGTCCGTTTCTGAAGGTTACTGCTACCCTCAGGCTGTCTTTGCTTAGAGGCGGGGTTCCGAACGGCGTGGAATAGCGCACAGCTTCAAGTACTTTCTCATTGGTCTGCTCAGAACCGTTTGAGCTCTCCAGCTTCAAGTCCTGAATATCTCCTGACTTGCTGATCTTGAAAGTCACCCTGGCGGCCAGGTTGTCACTTACTGAGTAAGTATTCCAGCTAGCCTGTATGCGGGCTTTGACGTTTGAGAGATAGGATGAAACAGACTGCTTCGTCTGCGCAGTCGCTGCTGACAGAGTGGTAAGAAGGACCAGTTCCAACAGGACGAAAGCTATGATTGTCTTCATGCTGTAGCCCGCATTCTCGAGTCAATTGAATTTATACCCGGTGGGCTTTTCAAAATGCCATATATGGGTAGAATAATCTTGGATTCCTGAGTTAGCGGTCACTAGCGAGGATCGGGCGCGAGTGCTAATCTCCGGCTACGGCAGGAAGTCTTTCTGTCTCTTTCTTTCTGTCTACTTGGGAGTAGGGTTAGCCTTCTTTACTCCTCTTCCAGCATTGGCTGATTCGGACGTTATGAATAGACTGAATGCCTGCGAGCAGGCCGTATTTGGAAAGACGAACAAGTTCCAATCTCTCTCCAACCGAATTGACGCTATCGAGAAAGTCGTCTTCGGAAAGAACATGGATTGGTCAGTGCCTGAGGCTCTGGACCAGATAGAAAGCGTTTTGTCTGGCGGTAAAAAGATCAAGCCTGCAGATAGCAAACCATTAGAAGTCGAAGTTGAAGATGACGAGCCTGGCCTCGATATCGACGCCCTGTTTGATAACGCTATGGAAGCGCACGAGAGGGGCGACGACAAGAAGGCAGAGGCTTTATTTAGAAAGGTCCTTGAGATTGAGCCAACTATGGTTGACGCGTTATTCAGTCTGGCAACTATCTTAGAGAACCATCATGACTATGAAGCAAGCCTTGCATTGATAAAGAGGGTCCTCAGAATCGACCCGAACGACCAGGAAGCAAAAACGGCTTTAGCGTCAATTCAGGCTAAACTTCGGCAGGCCACCGGGGGAGAACAGGCTAGCGGAAAGTCAGATTGGGTAGAGGACGGAGTTCAGAGCTTCTACCTGGACGGTAAAAAGCCCTCTGCGCCTGTAAGTCAGCCACCGACTGTATCTAGGCAGAAAGGAACTACCTCAAATGATGCCTTAGCCAATGCTGCTGAGAAGTTCAAAAGCGGTAACTACAGAGAAGTTATTCAAGATTTGAGTCAGCATATCGCTCAAAATCCATACGACCACATGGCTAGATTTGCTATTTCCAAAGCCTATACCAAGGTCAATGAACTCGACAACGCGATTTCAAACTTGAAGGTAGCTATCGCACTTGATCCTACAAATACACGGTATAAGAGCGCTTTAGACAATCTCGAGATTGAAGGTCTCCAAAAGAAGGTACCGGATCAGGCTGTTATCGGGAAGAAGCCGGGCGGGATCGTTCCCATGGCTCCTGAGCCTGGAGAGACTGTCTATAACTTCAGTCACAGCGGCGTTGGAAAGGTCCTGCGGTATGCGATTGCTGGAGCGGCTATTGGAATGGCGACCAATTCATATCCGCGGGGGTCTGTGGGTCGAGGAGCCCTTCAGGGCGGTCTTATGGGTCTTGCAATAGGTTTACTCGGATGGTGATTTTGCGTCTAACATTCAGTCTGGTTGCTTTGCTTGTTGCCGTAGGTCTTTCTGCTGCGGCACAGTCTCAAGTCCTTAAAGGAACCATCAGGCAGGAGAGCGTTACTAGGCAGAGAATTCACAGAAATGACTCGGATAACAGTTCAATCAATTCTCCCGCTGAGCAAGAAGCGCCCAAAAGAGCCCGTCGACGAATTCATCGAGAGGCTTCTCCAGCCCCACCAAACCTGACCGAAGCAAAGGGCGTTGATCTCGGAGCATTCGAAGATCCCCCAACCCAAGATTCACACCAAGAGAATCTTCTAGCGACATTTGAGGGGAGCTACAATGGTCCGGACTTCGATATAGGTGCAGATAGGAACTCCAAAGAGCTTGTTTTAGCCTGGGAGAAATGGCACAAACAGCTTTGCAAGACCATTTATATGCGAACTGGCAGGCGCCTTAGTTTTTCTCAGGCTATTGGAACAGCAACTGCTTCAATCACCATTGCTCGAAACAACGAAGTTACTGTTTCACTGGAGTCCAGCGCTGGAGACCCGCAAATTTCGAAAGCTTACCTTTCAGCCATCAACAGCCTGAACAATA